>NZ_RIBZ01000727.1:0-8097 GCF_003721215.1 Streptomyces botrytidirepellens | reverse complement strand
GGCCGGGCGGCCTCAGGCCGCCGCGTACCGCGTCACCGTCGCGCGGGCGGCGCGCCGGGAGGCCGTCAGTGCCTCGGTGGTGAGCAGCGGAACGGGCACCACGATGCCGCAGTCCTCGCAGACCGGTCCGGCCGCGGGATAGCGGTCCAGGTCCTCCCGCCAGACCAGCCGTTCCTGGGCGCAGACCGGGCAGGCCGATCCCGGGCCCGCCTCCATGGCCACGATCAGCCTCCGCAGGACGTCGGCGAGGCGGCCGTCGGGATGGGTCGAGGGAGATTCGCACGGCATGATGTCGCAGCCGCCCCAGGTGTGCAGGTGCCAGTCGTCGACGGCACTGGGCTGACGGATGCCGTGGTGTTTCTCCAGCCTGCGCCGGGCGGCGAAGTCCGCCTCGTACGCGAGCCACAGGGTGCGGGCCTCCTCGAGTTCTTCGAGTGCCGTGATCAAACGTGTGGGTTCAGGCTGACGGTCCTCCGGGATGATCCCGGTCCTGGCGCACAGATGGTGCCAGGTCGCCCGGTGCCCGTACGGCGCGAACCGTTCCAGGCATTTGCGCAGCGAGGTGCGCCGGGCGGTGACGTGTCTGCGTGGATTGCGAACCTCTCGTGCGAGTGCTCTGAAACCGGCCACTTCTTACCACCTCCGCGTTGTGCGGACCCGACTCGTTGTCGAATGGACGTAACGCAGCGCGATCCGGATCCATCGTGTTTCCAGAAAGTCGCGGAGCAATCTCGGGAAGGAAGTTGACGGCCGCTCATCTTCCGGCGTTGTTGTACCGCCGGTAACCTCCCCCTCAACTGCATCCGGGAGGAGCGGATATGCGTTTCAGAACCGGCAAGCTCACCCGTGTCGCCGTCGCCGCGGCCGCGGTATTGGTGCTCGGCGCCACGTTCGCGGCCCCACTGCCGCAAGAGGCCCAGGCGGCGCCGACCGCCGCCCAGGCCGCCACCGACTACTGCGGCGGGCAGTGTTCCGACATCCTGCCGCCCGGCGCGACCGGCAACGCGACACTGGCCGACATCCTCGCCAACCGGGTGTTCGGCACCCGCCCCGCACACAGCGCCGACCAGCTCGGCCCGTACAACGACCTGGCCCAGGGCTATCCCACGCTCACCGACGACAAGCTGAACACCTTCTTCAACGACTCGTCGTTCGGGGTCCCCGCGGACCAGGTCGAGTCGGTCACCAAGCCCCGCGACGACGTCACGATCACCCGGGACAAGAAGACCGGCGTCCCCCACATCCAGGGCACCACCCGCGAGGGCACCGAGTTCGGCGCCGGATTCGCCGCCGCCCAGGACCGGCTGTGGCTGATGGACCTCTTCCGCCACGTGGGACGCGGCGAGCTGACCTCCTTCGCCGGTGGTGCCGCCTCCAACCAGGGCCTGGAGCAGGACTTCTTCCGCCAGGCGCCGTACACCGAGGCCGACTATCAGGCGCAGATCGACTACATCCTGGCCACCGGCGGCGAGCGCGGAAAGCAGGCGCTCGCCGATGCCCAGGCGTACGTCGACGGCATCAACGCCTACGCCAAGAAGGCGAAGGACGCCCGCAACTTCCCCGGCGAGTACGTGCTCACCGGGCACATCGACGCGATCACCAACGCCGGTGAGATCCAGCCGTTCAAGCTCACCGACCTGATAGCCCTGGCCTCCGTCGTCGGCGCGCTCTTCGGCAACGGCGGGGGCGGCGAGGTGGAGGGCGCGCTGTCGCTGCTCGCCGCCCAGCAGAAGTACGGCCTCGAAGAGGGCACCAAGGTGTGGGAGTCCTTCCGGCAGCGCAACGACCCCGAGGCCGTGCTGACCGTCCGCGACGGCAAGGGCTTCCCGTACGCGGACAAGCCCGCTTCACCCAAGGGCACCGCCCTGCCCGACCGCGGCTCCGTCAGCTCCGAACAGCTCGTGTACGACCGCGAGGGCAGCGCCACCCCGGCCAAGGCCGGGGCCCGCACCAGGGTCAAGGCGCCCGCCAAGCTCGACAAGCTGCGCGGCATCTACGACGACGGGGTGCTGCCCCGCGATCTGTTCAGCCGTAAGAAGGGCATGTCCAACGCGCTCGTCGTCTCCGGCAAGTACACCGCCGGCGGCCACCCCGTCGCCGTCTTCGGCCCGCAGACCGGCTACTTCGCCCCGCAGCTGCTGATGCTCCAGGAACTCCAGGGCCCCGGGATCAGCGCCCGCGGCGCCTCGTTCGCGGGCGTCGGCATGTACGTCCAGCTCGGGCGCGGCCAGGACTACGCGTGGAGCGCCACCACCTCCGCCCAGGACGTCACCGACACCTACGCGGTCGAGCTGTGCTCACCGGACGGCTCCGCCCCGTCCAAGGACGCGACGTACTACCGCTACCACGGCGACTGCCTGCCCATGGACAAGCTGGAGCGGCGCAACGCCTGGAAGCCCACGGTCGCCGACTCCACCGCCGCGGGCTCCTACCGGATGCAGGTGTACCGCACCAAGTACGGCCTCGTGACCCATCGCGCCACGGTCGGCGGCAAACCGGTCGCCTACACCTCGCTGCGCGCCACCTACCGCCACGAGGCCGACTCGATCATCGGCTTCCAGATGCTCAACGACCCCGGCTACGTGACCGACGCGAAGTCCTTCCAGAGCGCCGCCCAGCACATCAACTACACCTTCAACTGGTTCTACGCCGACTCCCGGCAGGCCGCCTACTACAACAGCGGGCTCAACATGCGGCGCGCCGACGGCGTCGACCCGTCGCTGCCCGTCAAGGCCGAGCAGGCGTACGAGTGGCGGGACTTCGACCCGGCGCACAACACCGCCGCGTACACCCCGCCCGCCGAACACCCCCAGTCCATCGACCAGGACTACTACATCAGCTGGAACAACAAGCTCGCCAAGGACTACAGCGCGGCGGGCTTCGGCAACGGCTCCGTGCACCGCGGCAACCTCCTCGACGACCGGGTGCGCGCCCTGGTCAAGAAGGGCGGGGTGACCCGCGCCGCGCTCACCCGGGCGATGGCCGAGGCCGCCGTCACCGATCTGCGCGGCGAGGACGTGCTGCCGGAGCTGCTGAAGGTGCTGCGCAGCAAGCCGATCGACGACCCGGCGCTCGCCACCGCCGTACAGCGGCTGGAGTCCTGGCAGGCGGCGGGCTCACAGCGTCGCGAGACCAGCGGCGGATCGAAGACCTACGGTCACGCGGACGCCGTGCGCATCATGGACGCGTGGTGGCCGCTGCTGGTCGAGGCCGAGTTCAAGCCGGGCCTCGGCGGTGAGCTGTACGACGCGCTGCGCACCAACCTGAGCGTGGACGAGGCGCCCTCGGCGGGCCACGGGCCGACCGGTTCGCACGCCGGGTCGTCCTTCCAGTACGGCTGGTGGTCCTACGTCGACAAGGACCTGCGCGCGGTGCTCGGCGAGGACGTCAAGGGGCCGCTCGCCAAGCGGTACTGCGGCGGCGGCGAGCTGAGCGCCTGCCGTGACGCCCTGCTGAGCAGCCTCAAGCAGGCCGCCGCCAAGCCCGCCACCGAGGTCTACCCCGGCGACGACAACTGCGCCGCGGGCGACCAGTGGTGCGCGGACTCCATCATCCAGCGCACGGTCGGCGGACTGACCCACGACAAGATCAGCTGGCAGAACCGTCCCACCTTCCAGCAAGTGGTGGAGTTCGCGCGCCACCGCTGAGCGTGACGCAGTTCCGGTATTTCCCGTTGTTTCCGTCGTGAATTCCGGAATATCCCTGCCGAGCCGGGCAGGGAAATGCGCTGCACTATGCTCGGAAACGTCAGGGCGCGTTTTCTTGTACGGGGGAGCAGAAGACCGGAATGTCCTCAAGCGATCGGTGGCAGTACCCCGCGGCGCTGCTGGACACGACAATGGATCAACTCCGCACACTGCTCGCGGTCCATGAGACCGGTACGGCGCTGGGCGCCGCCCGGCTGCTGGGCCGCGAGCAGTCCAGCGTGCAAAAGCAGCTCGACACGATGAACCGGAACTTCGGCACCCTGTGCGGAGAACCGCTCGTCCTCAAACGCGGCCGCAGCCGGAATGTGCTCTTCACCGCCACCGGCGAGAGCCTCGCCGAACTCGCCCGCGGCACCCTGCGCGGATGGCAGGAGGAACTGCGCGACTGCCGCCGCCGGCTCGGCGGCCGGCTGGCCGTCGGCTCCACCCGCTACACCCTCGGCTTTCTGCTGAATGCCGTGGAACTGGTCACCGCGGACTTCGAGAGCCGCGGCGTCGAGCTGAAGGTCGAGCACGTCCGCACCAGGGACCTGCTCGACCGGCTCGGCTCCAAGGAACTCGACCTGGTCTGCGGCAGCGTGCTGGCCGACGGCAGCCGGAACCGCGGGCTCGACGGCTTCGAGGTGATGGAGTGGCGGCGCAGCGGCCTCTCCCTGGTCACCAACCTCGCCGCCGACGAACTGCCCGGCCCCTCCGTCGCGGTGAGCGCCCTGCCCGGGGTGCCGCTCGCGGTCTCCGCCGACGGCCTCATCCCCGGCTTCCTGCGCGGCTGGTTCGGCGGCCGCTACCGTCAGGAACTGCACATCGCGGCCGAGATCGACACCGTGCAGTACGGCCTCGAACTGCTCTCCTCGGGCGTGCTGCGCGGCGCGGTGCTCGTCACCCAGGGGATCGGCGACGCGGTCGCCGACGGGCGGCTGCGGACCGGCGCCGGACTGCGCACGCTGGAGCTGGCCGATGACATCGCGCCCGAACTGGACGTGCTCGTGGGGGTCTTCGTACGGGCCGGGGAGCGCGCCGCGCAGGACGACGACCATCCGCTCAACGTGCTGTGGAACGCCCTCGCGGGGGAGAACGCCCGCTGGCGCCGCGTCATCGGCGACCAGCGCCCCGGGGGCCCGCGCGCCCGATAGCCGGGCCCGCTCGGTCGGCGAAACGTCATCCGCCGGTCGGCCTCGTGCCCTCTTCCCTTCAACATACCGACTGGTTAGTCTGCCCGTGCGGCCGGGCCGATCCGGGCCGACGGTCGCGCCGCATCCGAGGAGCGTCTCAATCGTGGATACCGTGCGTGGAGCGCGAGTTGTCGTCACCGGGGCGGGAGGCGGCATCGGCGCCGCCCTGGCCCGCCGCTTCGCCGCCGAGGGCGCCCGGGTCGTGGTCAACGACCTCGACGCGGCCGGGGCGGAGTCCGTCGCCGCCGAGATCGGCGGCACCGCCGTCCCCGGCGACGCCTCCGGGGTGGTGCCCGCCGCCCGGGACGCGCTCGGCGGGGGCATCGACGTCTTCTGCGCCAACGCGGGCGTCGGCCACGGCGGCGGCCCCGAGGCCGACGAGGCGCTGTGGGCCGAGGCCTGGGACGTCAACGTGATGGCCCACGTCCGGGCCGCCCGCGCGCTGCTGCCCGACTGGCTGGAGCGCGGCGAGGGGCGGTTCGTGTCCACGGTGTCCGCCGCCGGGCTGCTCACCATGGTCGGCTCGGCGCCGTACAGCGTCTCCAAGCACGCCGCGCTCGCCTTCGCCGAATGGCTCTCGGCCACCTACCGCCACCGCGGCGTCCAGGTGCACGCCGTGTGCCCGCAGGGCGTGCGCACCAACATGCTGGAGGACAGCGGAACCGCCGGAGACCTGGTTCTCCTGCCCACCGCCATCGAACCGGAAGAGGTCGCCGAGGCCGTGCTGAAGGGCATCGCCGAGAATCGGTTCCTGATTCTGCCGCACGCCGAGGTGGCCGGGTACTACGTCACCCGCGCCACCGACACCGAGCGGTGGCTGCGGGGCATGAACCGCGTGCAGCGCACCCTGGAAGAGACCGAAGAGAGGCCACCGCGATGACGTCGTACCAGGACCAGCCCTGGCTCGCCACGCTCAACGAGAAGCAGCGCGAGCCGATCACCCCGCGGCCGAGCGTGCTGCACGCCTTCCGGGAGGCCGTGCGCGACGCCCCGGACCACCCCGCGATCGCCTACTTCGACGGCCGGGTCACCTACCGCGAGCTGGACGAGCTGTCGGACGGGCTGGCGGGCCACCTCGCCGGGCGCGGCTTCGCCCCCGGCGACCGGCTCGCGATCATGCTCCAGAACACCCCGCACTTCGTGATCGCGCTGCTCGGCGCGTGGAAGGCGGGCGCCGCAGTGGTCCCCGTCAACCCCATGTACAAGGGCGGCGAACTCACCCACATCCTCACCGACGCCGAGGTCACCGCCCTGGTGTGCGCCCGCACCGGCTGGGAGGCGTACATACGGGAGACGGCCGCGGACACCCCGGTGCGCATCGCGCTCACCGCCGACGCGTACGACTTCCAGACCCGGAACGACGAGCGGGTGCTGCGCGACGAGCGCATCCCGGTCCCCGAGGACACCGACGACCTCCTCGCCGTGGCCCGCGCCGGTGCCCGGCCGCCCGCGGTCCATGAGCCCGCGCCCGGCGACATCGCGCTGATCAGCTATACGTCCGGCACCAGCGGCACCCCCAAGGGCGCCATCAACACCCACGTCAACGTCTCCTACAACGCCGACCGGCAGCACCTCCTCCACGAGCTGCCCCCGGGCTCGGCGATCTTCGCGCTGGCGCCGCTGTTCCACATCACCGGCATGGTCTGCGAGCTGGGCGCGAGCCTCGCCGGGGCCGGGACGCTCGCGCTGGCGTACCGCTTCGAGACCGGTGTCGTCCTGGACGCGTTCGCCGAACACCGCCCCGCGTACACCGTCGGTCCCTCCACTGCCTTCATGGCGCTGATGGCCCATCCGCAGGCGACCCGCGACCACTTCGCGTCCTTCCGGATCATCTCCTCCGGCGGCGCCCCGCTGCCGCCCGCGCTGGTCGAGCGGTTCGAGGCGGTCCTCGGCCCGTATCTCCACAACGGCTACGGGCTCACCGAGTGCACCGCCCCCTGCGCCAGCGTCCCGCCCGGTGTGCGGGCCCCCGTCGACCCGGTCTCCGGCACCCTGGCGGTCGGCGTGCCCGGCGCGGACACCGTCGTACGGATCGCCGGGGACGACGGGAAGGACCTGCCGTTCGGCGAGCCCGGCGAGATCGTGGTGAGCGGCCCCATGGTCGTGCCCGGCTACTGGCGCCGCCCCGACGCCACCGAGGCCGGAATGCCCGGGGGCGAACTGCGCACCGGGGACATCGGCTTCATGGACGAGGACGGCTGGCTGTACGTCGTCGACCGCAAGAAGGACATGATCAACGCCTCCGGGTTCAAGGTGTGGCCGCGCGAGGTCGAGGACGTGCTCTACACTCACCCAGCCGTCCGCGAGGCGGCCGTCGTCGGCAAGCCGCACCCCTACCGGGGCGAAACGGTCAAGGCGTACGTGAGTCTGCGGCCCGGGGCCGAGGTCACGCCGGACGAGCTGGCCGCCTATTGTGCGGACCGGCTCGCCGCGTACAAGTACCCGCGGGAGGTCGAGATCCTGCCCGACCTCCCGAAGACGACCAGTGGCAAGATCCTCCGACGAGAACTGCGAGGATGAGAACGGAAGAGAAGCGGGTGGCGACCATGGCCAGAACGACGAACGGCGACGGACAGCCGGTGCCGCGGCGGCTGCTGGCCGCTGCCACCCGCCTCTTCGCGGAGCGCGGGTTCGACCGGACGTCCGTCCAGGAGATCGTCGAGGCGGCGGGGGTCACCAAGGGAGCCCTGTACCACTACTTCGGCTCCAAGGACGATCTGCTCCACGAGATCTACGGCCGGGTGCTCCGCCTCCAGCAGGAACGGCTCGACGCCTTCGCGGACGCGGACGCCCCCGTCGAGCAGCGGCTGCGGGGCGCGGCGGCCGACGTCGTCGTGACCACCATCGAGAACCTCGACGACACCACGATCTTCTTCCGGTCGATGCACCACCTGAGCCCGGAGAAGTACAAGCAGGTGCGGGCCGAGCGGCGCCGCTACCACGAGCGGTTCCGCGCGCTGGTCGAGGAGGGCCAGCGGACCGGGGTGTTCAGCGCCGACACCCCGGCGGACCTGGTGGTCGACTACCACTTCGGCTCCGTGCACCACCTGGGCACCTGGTACCGCCCCGGGGGCTCCCTGGCCCCCCAACAGGTGGCCGACCACCTGGCCGACCTCCTGCTGCGAGCGCTGCGGCCCTGACAACCGGGGCTCCGCCCCGGACCCCGCACGCCCTCCGGGTATGTGTCCTCAAGCGCCGGACGGGCTGGATTTTCCAGC
>NZ_RIBZ01000721.1:0-8080 GCF_003721215.1 Streptomyces botrytidirepellens | reverse complement strand
GCGGAGCCCCGGGTTCGAGGAGCGGCGGGGGCCGGGGCAGGGCCTCGGGGTCGGGTTGGGGCGGGGTGGGGGAAGGCGTCCGGGCATCCCCGCGACGTGGCCGCTCGGCGGCGGGTCCGGCGGCGGGTCATCGCCGCCGGGGTGCTCCTGGGGGCCGTGGCGCCGGTCTTGTTGCCCGCCGGGAGCGCCGAGGCGCACCCCCTCGGCAACTTCACCGTCAACCGCTACGACGGCCTCGTCATCACGCAGGACGCCGTCCGCGTCGACCACGTCGAGGACCTGGCCGAGATCCCGTCCGCGCAGGCGAAGGCGCAGATCGACAAGAACGGCGACGACACGCTCTCCCGGAGCGAGCTGTCCGCCTGGGCCGACACCCGCTGCGCGACCGCCGCCGAGAAGGCGCGCCTGACCGTGGACGGCCGTAAGACCGACGTCCGCGTGGAGCGCGGCGCGGCCCGCAACCGACCCGGTCAGGCCGGGCTGCCGACCCTGCGCGTGGACTGCCGATTGACGGCGGGCCTGGCGCACGCGCAGAAGGCGGCCATCGGCTACCGCCCCCACGACGTCGGCACCGGCCCCGGCTGGCGCGAACTGACGGCCCAGGGCGACCGGATGACGCTCACCGACTCGACCGCGCCCACCCGCTCGGCCTCCCACCGGCTGACCCGCTACCCCAAGGGCCAGCTCTCCTCGCCGCTCGACCAGCGCACCGCCAAACTCCGGGTCGAGCCGGGCGGCCCGGCGCTGGCCGCGGCCACCCCGGCGTCCGACCGGGACGACGCGGTGGGTTCGTCGGTGCTGCCGCGCGGCGCGGACCGTTGGACGCAGGCGCTCACCTCGATGGTGGCGCGGCACGACATCACCTTCGGCTTCGCGCTCACCGCCTTCGGCATCGCGGTCATGCTGGGCGCGATGCACGCGCTCGCCCCGGGCCACGGGAAGACCATGATGGCGGCGGCCGCCGCGGCGGGCGGCCGCAGCGCGCTGCGCGATGTGCTGACGCTGGGCGCGTCGGTGACGGTCACCCACACGATGGGGGTGTTCGCCCTGGGGCTGCTGGTCACGGCGGGGTCGGCGGCCGCGCCCTCGGTGATCTCCTGGCTGGGCATCGCGAGCGGGGTGCTGGTCGCGCTGGCGGGCGCGGGGCTGCTGCGCAAGGCGGTCCGCAGACACCGCCATGTGAAGGCACACCAGCACCAGCACCAGCACCAGCACCACCACGACCATGACCATGAGCACGGGCACGGGCACGCGCACGGGCACACGCATGGGCACACGCACACCCACGACCACGGAGACGGCCACACCCACACCCACGAAATCCGCCCCACCCTCCGCGGCACCCTCCTCATGGGCTTCGCGGGCGGCATGGTCCCCAGCCCCTCCGCCGTCGTCGTGCTGGTCGGCGCCGCGGCGCTCGGGCAAGCGTGGTTCGGGATCGTGCTGGTGGTGGCGTACGGGCTCGGGCTGGCGCTGACCCTCACGGCGGCCGGGTTCACGGCGGTACGTGTGGGCCAGGAGGCCGCCGAGCGGCTCATGGCCCGCCGGGAACGGGCGGGCCGGGGCCACAAGCTCCTGGGCGTGCTGCACCGCGCGTCGCCGTTCGGGACGGCCGCCGTCGTGCTCGTGCTCGGCTGCGGATTGGTGCTCAGGGGGGCGGCAACAACGCTCGGTTGAGGTACATTCAGCCCGAATTGCTCGGTGGGGGGAGGGCTCGGCCATGAGCGAAGAGGGTTTCGGCCGACGGGACGAGCGGCTGACCGGGGGGCGTTACCGCCTCCTCGGCGAGCTGGGCCGCGGCGGCATGGGCGTGGTGTGGCGGGCGTACGACGAGGCGCTGGGCCGCGAAGTCGCCATCAAGGAGGTGCGGGCCCCGGCCGGGCTCGGCGACCGCGACATCGACCGGCTGTACGCCCGGCTGGAGCGCGAGGGCCGGGCGGCGGCGCGGGTCTCGCACCGCAATGTGGTCACGGTGTACGACGTGGCGATGGAGGGCGGCCGCCCGTGGATCGTCATGGAGCTGGTGCGCGGGCTGTCCTTCGCGGATGTGCTGGAGGCGGAGGGTTCGGTGCCGCCCGCGCGGGCGGCGTTCGTGGGCGCCGAGGTGCTGGCGGCGCTGCGGGCCGCGCACGCGGTGGGCGTCCTGCACCGGGACGTCAAGCCCGGAAACGTCCTGATCGCGAACGACGGCCATGTGGTGCTCTCCGACTTCGGGATCGCCGTGGTGGAGGGTGACGCGGCGCTGACGCTGACCGGGGAGCTGGTCGGCTCGCCGGAGTTCCTCGCCCCGGAACGGGCGCTCGGCCAACCGCCGGGCCCGGAGGCGGATCTGTGGTCGCTGGGCGTGATGCTGTACGCCGCGGTGGAGGGCTTCTCGCCGTTCCGGCAGGACACGCCGCTGTCGACGCTGCGGGCCGTGGTGGACGCGTCGTTACCGCCGCCCCACTGGGCCGGGCCGCTGAGGCCCGTACTGGAGGGGCTGCTGCACAAGGATCCGCGGCAGCGGACGTCGGCGGCGGAGGCGGAGCGGCTGCTGCGGCTGGTGGCCGCGGGCGGCACACCCGGCGACGTACCGCGCCACACGGACGCGACCCCGGCGACACCGACGACACCGACGACACCGACGGCCCCCGCGCCACCGGGCGGTGGCCATCCGGCCGCCCTCGCCCCCGCGCCCGTCGGCCCCGCGGGCGATCAGCCGCCGCCGGAGCATCCACGGCGGGCGGTGGCCGCGATCGCGGCCGGAGCGGTGCTGGGCGTACTGGCGCTGTGCGGGCTGACCTGGGCGCTGCTGAACGAGGGCGGCCAGGACGAGAACAACAACGGCGGCACCGGCGGCATGACGACCGCCACCGGCACGCACCGTACGGACGCCACCAAAGACGGCAAGGGCAACAACGGCGGCCCCGCGACCACGGCCGCGACCACCTCCCCCGCCGCCCTCACCATCACCGTCGTCATCAAGGCCGAGCGCGACGACTACGAGGGCGTCTGCCCGCCCCCGTCCGGGAAGGCGCCGTCCTTCACGGCGGCCCTCTCGGTGAACCACGCCCCCGCGACGGTCCGGTACCGCTGGATCACCGGCAGCGGCCGGGTGTCGGACGGCGGCTGGAAGTCGGCCCGCTTCGGCGAGGGCGGCACGGCGCGGACGGTGCGCCACACCGAGCTGTCGTACCAGGCGGGGGCCCGCCACGAGGACTGGATCGCCGTGGAGGCGAAGGGCCCGAAGGGCGTCACGTCCGTCACGTCCTCGCGCGTCGACTTCGCCACGACGTGCGAGGAGGCCCCGACGGACGGGGCCTCCTCCTCTACGTGGGCACCTCGGGGAACGGATCCGTTCAGGCAGCGGCGGTGAACACGGGGAGGTAGCCACCGGACTGACCGGCGGCGGTCGGGTGGTACGACTCCTCGATGGGGAAGGTGACGCTGTTCAGCCAGGCGCTGCCGGAGCAGATCTCGTGGCCGGTGAAGGTCGGGGTGACGTCGCCGAAGGCGAAGCCGTGGTCGGCGGCGCGCTTGGCGGTGACGGAGTTGAGGAGGTCGGCGGCGTTGTTGATGGCGGCGCGCGAGGCCTCGCTGAGGCCCAGGAAGCAGGAGCCGTTCAGCTTGTAGAAGCGCGGGTAGCCGAGGACGACGACCTGGGCGGACGGGGCCTTGGCGCTGATGGCGTCGTACACCTGGTCGAGCTTGCCGGGCAGGGTGTTCTCGGCGTACGTACGGGCGTTGGCCACGGCGTTGAGACAGCCGCTCTCGCCCGACAGCGCACAGGTGGTCATGACGCTCGCGAACCCGGCGTCGTTGCCGCCGATGCTGATGCTGACGAGACCGGTGGCGGAATTGAGCGGTCCGAGCTGGCTGCTGAGCACGTCGCCGGTCTTGGCGCCCGAGCAGGCGGTGAAGGCGAAGCCGGAGGGGGAGTGGGCGGCGGCCCAGAGCGCGGGGTACGCCTTGGTGCTGCGCTTGCAGGCACCGCTGGCGCTGTCGTAGCTGCCCGCGCCGACGCCGGATGAGTAGGAGTCACCGAGCGCCACATAGGCGGGGCCGGCGCTCTGCCCGCTGGCGTGGGCGGCACCGGCCCCGGTGAGGGCGAGGACGGCGCCGACGACGAACGCGCCTAAGGTCGCCGTGAGTCTGGACAGTTTCATTCGAATCTCCCTAGCAGGATCACTCCTGTGCCGATGTGAGGCGCGATCACCCCATAGCGGGCCATCGCGTTCGAAACCGTCAATCACGCCACCGTGCATATATGGGCGCCGTGACATGGCTATGTCATGCCGCCCAAAATCATGATCTATGCGTGTAGCTGTCCAAAATCTTTCGATCACTCAAAAGGGTGAATCCTGCACGCAATCTCCGGCGCGCGCCTGGCGCGCGGGGTGCGCAAAACCCTTGGTGGGCGCTCAACCTCGCGCTCTCGCATGACGTCTTCGCGCGCTTTTCCCGTCTTGACGGGCCTTGGCGCGCTGCGCGACATTGAAGCCCGGCATCCGGCGCTTCGGGGGGCAAAGTCGCCAATGCAGACGAACACTGACAAGGGATCGGCTCGCGCCGACCTGCTGCCGGTGGCCGCGGGGGCGGCCGTCGGCATCGCGGCCACCGGCGCCGCGCTCACGCTGGCGGACTTCGACTCGCCGCTGCGCGCGCCGTTCACCCTGTTCTTCCTCGTGGCGGCGCCCGCCGCAGCGCTGGGCAGCACCCTGCGCGGGCTCGACGCGGTGGCCCGCACCGTGCTGGGGATGGCGGGCGCGCTCGCCCTCGATCTGCTGGTGGCGCAGACCATGCTCGCGCTGCACCTCTGGTCGGTGCGCGGCGGAGTGGCCGCGGTGGGCCTGCTGAGCCTGCTGATGCCGGCCCCGGCACTCCTCGCGCAGGCCCGGCGCCCGGGCCGGGGGCTCGCCGAGCCTCAGAAAAGCGGCGGGGGCTGCTGACTGGTGGATATCCGTGTGTACCGGCCGGGCGAGCTGACCGTCGCGGACCGGGCGGTCTGGACGGCCATGCAGGCCCAGGCGCCCCTGCTGGGCGCGCCGCAGCTGGCGAACCCCTTCCTGTCACCCGAGTTCGCCCTCGCCCTCGGCCGCTGCCGAGGCGGGGTGCGGATCGCGGTGGTGCGCGAGGAGGGCGAGCCGGTGGCCTTCTTCCCGTTCCAGCGGACCCGGTTCGGGGTGGGCCGGGCGATCGGCCTCGGCCTGTCGGACGCGCAGGGGCTGGTGCACCGGCCGGGGTTCCAGTGGGACGCGCGCGAGCTGTTACAGGCGTGCGGGCTGGCGGTGTGGGAGTTCGACCACCTGGTGGAGGGCCAGAAGCCGTTCGAGGTGGCGGCGCGGGGGACGTACGACTCCCCCGTGATCGACGTGAACCGTGGCTACGAGGCGTATCTCGCCCAACTGCGCGCCCGCTCACCGAAGTTCACACGGACGACGCTGGCGAAGCAGCGCAAGCTCGGCCGGGACGTCGGCGAGGTGTCGTACGTCCACGACGAACGCGATCCGGCCGTGCTGCGCACGCTGATGGGGTGGAAGTCCGCGCAGTACCGCAGGACCGGGCGGAGCGACCGCTTCGCCCATCCGTGGATCATCCGGCTGGTGCGGCAGCTGTTCCACACCCGGGGTGAATCGTTCGCGGGCGTGCTGTCGGTGCTGTACGCGGGCGGGCGGCCGATCGCCGCGCACTTCGGGCTGCGTTCGGAGCGCGTCATGGCGTGCTGGTTCCCCGCGTACGACAGGGACTTCGCCAAGTTCTCGCCCGGTCTGGTGCTGCACCTGCGGATGGCGGAGGGAGCCGCTGCCGAGGGGGTGGACTATCTGGATCTCGGGCGCGGTGAGAAGGAATACAAGGACTCCCTGAAGACACGCGATCTCAGCGTGTCGGAGGGGTGGGTGATGCGCCGCCACCCGGTGGCGCTGGGGCATCGGGCGCGGCGTGCGCCGGTGCGGGCGCTGCGCAACACGGTGCTTTCCCGGCCGGAGCTTTTCGGACCGGCCGACCGGCTGCTGAAACGCATGGGGAGTGTGCGGGCGGCCGGGAAGAATGGGGGCGGGAAATGAAGGTCAACCTTTCAGAAAGAGGTGTCGCCACCGCCATCTTGCCCTAGGGTCAAGAGGCTCAACAGAGTTACGAGCATGAATACCGTCGTTACTCAACCCGCATCGGACCATCATTCAACGCGGCTCAAGGGGAGGGCTCGAGCGCCGCGATGGAATCCGCGCGGGGCGCGGTAGGGGGGTGCCGCGTCCGGTTTTTCCTGCCTGTTGTCGGGGGCGGACCGGGACGCGTGCCGCGAGGCCAGTAACAGCCAGCTCGTCCGTTCTTCACGGTGTGCACGAGAGTCCATGCCGTCATGCGCGGATGAGAACCCCCCTTTCGAACCGGATACACCAAAGGACCGCCGGGGGGCGGTGGTCCACCGGACGAGAGGGAATCATCGTCATGACGTCTTTTGTGCGACCGGCCAGGTCCGATATCGCACCGGCCGCCGGATCATCTCGATACCGGCCCATCTCCTCGCATCTCGCGATCGCGCCGCCGGTGAGCGTCGTGATTCCGGCGATGAACGAGGCCGACAATCTTCCGTACGTCTTCAAAACCCTTCCGGACTGGATCCATGAAGTCGTCCTGGTGGACGGCAATTCCACGGACGACACGGTCCGGGTGGCCCGTGAACTGTGGCCGGACGTGAAAGTGGTGACGCAGCGCGGCAAGGGCAAGGGAAACGCGCTCATCACCGGATTCGCCGCCTGCACCGGCGAGATCGTGGTGATGGTGGACGCGGACGGCTCGGCCGACGGGTCCGAGATCGTCAGCTATGTGTCCGCGCTGGTGTCGGGCGCCGACTTCGCGAAGGGGTCGCGCTTCGCCAACGGCGGCGGCACCGACGACATGACGCCGATCCGCAAGCTCGGCAACCGCGCGCTCACCGCGATCGTCAACCGCAAGTTCGGCGCCCGCTACACCGACCTGTGCTACGGCTACAACGCCTTCTGGCGCCACTGCCTGGACGAGATCGCGCTGGACTGCGCCGGGTTCGAGGTGGAGACGCTGATGAACATCCGGGTGGTCAAGGCCGGGCTGCGGGTCCAGGAGATTCCCAGCCATGAGTACGAGCGCATCCACGGCGCCAGCAATCTGCGGGCCGTCCGCGACGGGCTGCGGGTGCTGAGGGTGATCCTGCGCGAGCGCGGCGTCCGGCGGCCCCGCCGCCCGGCCGTGGCGCCCGCGGCGGTCCGGGGGGAGGTGTCTTGACCCTCGCCGGACCGCAGCCGCGGATCTCGGTGGTGATCTGCGTCTACACCGAGGACCGCTGGGACGACATCCTCGCCGCGGTGGCCTCGGTGCGCGACCAGTCGTGGCCTGCCGAGGAGACGCTGCTCGTGGTGGACCACAACCCGGCGCTGCTGCGGCGGCTCCGGGACCACTACGAGGGTGCCGGGGCACGTGAGGGGGTGCGGGTGCTCGCCAACGCGGGCCCCCGCGGCCTGTCCGCGGGCCGTAACACCGGCGTCGCCGCGTCCACCGGCGAGGTGATCGCGTTCCTCGACGACGACGCGGTCGCCGAGCGGGACTGGCTGCGCCACTTCGCCGGCGGGTACGCGGATCCGCGGGTGCTGGCGGTCGGCGGGCGCACCGAACCGGTGTGGGCGTCCCGGCGCCGCCCGGCCTGGTTCCCGGAGGAGTTCGACTGGGTCGTGGGGTGTACGTACCGGGGGCTCCCGCCCGGGCGGGTCCGGGTGCGCAACGTGCTCGGCGGGAACGCCTCGTTCCGCAGGGAGGCGTTCGACGCCGTGGGCGGGTTCGCGAGCGGCATCGGGCGGGACGCCGACAAGCGGCCGCTGGGCTGCGAGGAAACCGAGCTGTGCATCCGGCTGGCGCGCGCCCGGCCGGACGCGGTGCTGCTGATCGACGACCGCGCGGTGATCCACCACAAGGTGCCCGCGGCGCGGGAGCGGTTCGCCTACTTCCGCAGCCGGGCGTATGCCGAGGGGCTGTCGAAGGCCCTGGTTGCCCGCAGCGTGGGGGCCCGGGCCGGGCTGGCGTCCGAGCGTCGCTACACCACGCGCGTGCTGCCCGCGGGCGTCGCCCGCGG
>NZ_RIBZ01000720.1:0-8050 GCF_003721215.1 Streptomyces botrytidirepellens | reverse complement strand
CTCCGGCGTTTGAGGAGCGGGGTCCAGGGGCGGAGCCCCGGCGGGGCGCGGGGCGGAGCCCCGCATCGGGGGGCCGGGGGCTTGCCCCCGGTTTCGGGAAGGGGCGGGGTGGGGAAATCAGCCCGCCTTCCGCCCCCGCTTCCCGCGCGCCACCAGCTTCGGCAGTCCCGCCGGAATCGGCCGCCGCGTCACGGCGGGAGAGGCCGGCGGCGCCGCCGCGAGCGAACCCGTCCCCGCCTCCACCAGCGCCGCGTCGGCCACCGGCTCCAGCCGCAGCACCCGGCACTCCCGGGCCCACCGGTCCTCGATCGTGTCCGCGTCCACCGCGTTCAGCCGCTTGCCCTTCAGCTCGCCGACGGCCGCGGTCCACGCCTCGCCGCCCGGGGTGAGTTCGACCACCCGCGCGGGCCAGCCGACCAGCCGCCCGCCCTTGTCCTTGCTGCGCACGGTCACCGTCGCGGTGCCGCCGTCCACCAGCCCGAGCCCCTTCAGCGGCTGCTCGTCGGGGCCGTCCCCGACGAGGCAGACGGCGCCCTCGTGCCAGATGTGCCACAGGGCGCGGGCGGCGCCCTCGGAGCCCTGAACCCAGACCAGGGCGGACTTCTTGGACGCCTCCTCGACCAGGGCGCGGTCGATCAGGTCCATGGCGTCCAGCGGCGTCGGCGTCTGCGTCATGCGAACAGCCTAGGACAGCGGGGCCGGTGCCCCCCGCGCATCCCACCCAGCGAAATGACAGTCCCATGCGCGGCGCACGCACCTTACGCTGAGCGGCGTGCCCACGACGCGCTCCACCCGCCCCACCCGCACAGCCACCGCCACCACCGCACCGCACCCGACCCTGGACGCGGCCCTGCTGGCCGTCGCCGTCGCCGGGGTGTCGCTCTCCGCCCCGCTGGCCGCCGCGATCGCGGCCCCCGCCCTCGCCATCGCGTTCTGGCGCAACGCCATGGCGGTCGGCGCCCTCACTCCACTCGCGCTGTGGCGCCACCGGGGCGAGCTGCGCCGGATGGGGCGCCGGGCGGTGGCGCTCTCGGCCGCCTCGGGGGCGCTGCTCGCCGTGCACTTCGGGACCTGGCTGCCGAGCCTGCACATGACGTCCGTGGCCTCCTCGACCGCGCTGGTGACCACGACCCCGATCTGGACCGCGCTGCTGCTGCGGCTGCGCGGCCACCGCCCGCCCCCGGCGGCGACCCTCGGCACGGTGCTCGCGTTCCTCGGTGTGGTGATCCTCACCGGGGTCGACCTGTCCGCCTCCCCGCAGGCCCTCGCGGGCGACGCGCTCGCCCTGGTGGGCGGCGTGGCCGCGGCCGGGTACGTGCTGCTGGGGGCGGAGGTGCGCCGGGTGGCAAGCACGACCGCGTACACCTACGTCTGCTACTCCACGACCAGCGTGTGCCTGCTGCTGACCTGCCTGGCCGCGGGAGTGCGGCTGCACGGCTACGGCGGGGACACCTGGCTGAAGCTGGTGCTGCTGATGGTCACCGCGCAGCTGCTCGGGCACACGCTGATCAACCGGGTGGTCAAGGGCCTGGGCCCGTCCGTGACGTCGACCGCGATCCTGCTGGAGACGCCGGGCGCGGCCCTGATCGCGGCGGTGTGGCTGGGCCAGCAGCCGCCGGTCGCCGCCTACCCGGCGCTCCTGGTGATCCTCGGCGGGCTCGCGCTGGTCGTCCTGGCGGGCCGTAAGCAGACCCAGGACGCCCCGCGCACAGCCCCCTAGAGCCAGCCGTTCCGCTTGAATCCGCGGTGGATCGTGACACAGATCCCCACCGTGACGGCCAGCACCATCGGGTAGCCGAACCTCCAGTGCAGCTCCGGCATGTAGTCGAAGTTCATGCCGTAGATCCCGGCGATCATCGTCGGGACGGCGCAGATCGCCGCCCAGGATGTGATCTTGCGCATGTCCTCGTTCTGGGCGACCGTCGCCTGCGCCAGGTTCGCCTGGAGGATCGAGTTCAGCAGGTCGTCGAAGCCCAGCACCTGCTCGTTGACCCGGGCCAGGTGATCCGCGACGTCCCGGAAGTACTTCTGGATGTCGGGGTCCACCAGCCGCATCGGACGCTCGCTCAGCAGCTGCATCGGCCGCAGCAGCGGCGAGACGGCCCGCTTGAACTCCAGCACCTCCCGCTTGAGCTGGTAGATCCGGCCCGCGTCGCCGCCGCGCCGGGAGGTGGCCTGCGAGAAGACCTCGATCTCGACCTCGTCGATGTCGTCCTGGACGGCGTCGGCGACCGCCAGGTACCCGTCCACGACCTGGTCGGCGATGGCGTGCAGCACCGCCGAGGGGCCCTTGGCCAGCAGCTCCGGGTCCTCCTGGAGCCGGTGCCGCAGGGCGCGCAGCGAGCCCTGGCCGCCGTGCCGCACGGTCACGATGAAGTTGTGGCCGGTGAAGCACATCACCTCGCCGGTCTCCACGACCTCGCTGGTCGCGGTGAGTTCGGCGTGCTCCACGTAGTGGATGGTCTTGAAGACGGTGAAGAGGCTGTCGTCGTACCGCTCCAGCTTCGGCCGCTGGTGCGCCTGCACCGCGTCTTCCACGGCCAGCGGGTGCAGCCCGAATTCCTGTGCGATGCCCGCGAACTCGCGCTCGTTCGGCTCGTGCAGACCGATCCAGGCGAAGCCGCCCTCGGCGCGCACCCGCTCCATCGCCTGCGCCGGGCTGACGTGGTCGCTGACCCGCTTCCCGTCGCGGTAGACGGCGCAGTCGACGATGGCGCTGGTGACGGACGGGTCGCGGGTGGTGTCGTAGTTGCTGGCCTTGTGGGTCAGGCGCAGGGCGGGGCGGACGGCTGCACGCAGGTCACGGATCATCGACATGACGGGCTCCTTCACGGGCCGGCCGTCAGCGGCGGGCGCGCGGCGCAGCGCGGCGCCCGGAAGGTGGACGTACGGCACTCCCTTGAGGCGTACGTCCGCAAAGCGGGCGGCGCTCCGTGCGATGGCGCTGACGGAAGTTCGCGGAGAACAAAGAACAGATGCGATACGAAGGCGCTCTGCCGTCACATGCCCTTGATGCGAGAAGACTTCACGTGTTTCACCGCTAGGCGGTGGGGTACGGAAGGTTTCAGATCATGAAGTCGCATACCAAGGGGAAACGACGGGAGAACTGTCGGTACTGCACGGTCGACTCGGATCCACCGCAGCCCCACCTCCTCCGGCCGGTCCCCCTTGGGGGACGACGTATTTCCCTGGGCAGGCAGCCAGGCTATCAGTCGGCAGAACCGTTAAGCCGCCGCTTTGCCCGTTCGATACGCGATCTATGCTCACCGCATGTCAGACGTCACGCAGCTGGTCGAGGCCCGGTTGATCACGGCGCTGGGCGAGCCGGACGCCCGCGCCGCCGTCACGTTCGTCGGTACGGACCGCATCGAGGTGCTGCGTTTCCGCGCGGACGGGAACGTCGTCCGGTACGCCACCCTCGGCATGTCGGACCATCCGATGACCGACCCCACCGCCGCCGTCGCCGACCAGCTCCGCGGCCCGCGCGCCGAGCTGGTCCTCACGGTGCGCAGCGGCGCCCCCGGCCCCGGCTCCGCCGTCCTGGACGAGGTGCTGCGCCCGCTCGCCGTGCTGGCCGCCTCGCCGCAGGTCGAGGGCGTGGTGGTGACCCCGGGCGCGTCCCTGGACCTGGGCGGCCCGCTGTGGCCCGGGGCGCCCTTCACCTCCGTACTCGTCGGCGAACCGGGCGGCTTGGTCCAGGACTTGGAGCTGATCGAGCCGATGGAGCCGGTGCGCTTCCTGCCGCTGCTGCCGATGACCGGCAACGAGGCGGCGTGGAAGCGGGTCCACGGCGCCGGCGCCCTCCAGGACCGCTGGCTGCGGCACGGTACGGACCTGCGCGACCCGGCCAGGTCCGGTGTGCCGCTGGGGTGAAGCCCGCCGGAAACGAGTCGTGAGCCCGTCGTGTGCCCGTCGGAAGCCCGTTCCCTCCACACGGGTGATCGTCCTTGACGTGGGGACGGGCGGGGAGGACCGTGGGGCCCTATGAGGGGCGAACCCAGTTGCCCGAAGTGCGGTGGCCGGGTGCGTGCGCCCGGTCTCTTCGCCGACTCCTGGCAGTGCGGTGTGCACGGCACGGTGCACCCCGTTCAGCCGGTCGTCCCGCCGAGCGTGGAAGCACTCGTGGTGGTCACCAACCGCGCCCGGGTGCCCGTATGGATGCCGTGGCCGCTGCCCGTCGGCTGGCTGTTCACCGGGGTCGCGTGCGCCGGTGACGACCGCAGCGGCGGCCGCGCCACCGTCGTGGCCTGTTCGGGCCCCGGTCCGCTGGGCGGCCCCGGGGAGCTGCTGCTGATCGCGGAGGAGCTGGGCGTGGGGCTCGGCGCGCGGTACGCGGGCATCCCCGGCCCCGACCCCGGCCCCGGGATGCGGGTGGACAAGCCGCCGCACGTCAAGGTGTTGGCCGCCGGGCGTCCCACCCCGCTGTGGCACGTCGAGGGCACCCCGGACGACCGCGCGGTGTTCGCGGGCGAGGCGTGCGGGCTGTGGCTGTGGGCGGTGGTCTGGCCCGAGCAGACCGGGCTGCTGATGTACGACGAGATGGTGCTCACCGATCTGCGGGACGCGGGCGCCGAAGTGGATCTGGTGCCGTGCGGCGCGCTGTCGCCGCGGCTGTTGTCCTGACGTATGTCACGAGCACCGCAGTGATCACCCCCTGACGCGGGCATGCCCTGGACTGCGGCTACCCTGAAGCAGGCTGCTTGTTCACCCTGTTACCGCTGGGAGCCCGCGTTCGTGCGCATCGACCTGCACACCCACTCCACCGCGTCGGACGGTACGGACACCCCCGCCGAGCTGGTGCGCAATGCCGCCGCGGCCGGTCTGGACGTCGTCGCGCTCACCGATCACGACACGGTCGGCGGCTACGAGGAGGCGGCCGGGGCGCTGCCGGAGGGGCTGACGCTGGTCACCGGCGCCGAGCTGTCCTGCCGCCTGGGCGGGGTGAGCCTGCACATGCTGGCGTACCTCTTCGATCCGGCCGAACCCGAGCTGGCGCGCGAGCGCGAGCTGGTGCGCGACGACCGGGTGCCCCGGGCCAAGGGGATGGTGGCGAAGCTGCGCGAGCTGGGCGTGCCCGTCACCTGGGAGCGGGTGGCGGAGATCGCCGGGGACGGGGCCGTCGGACGGCCGCACGTCGCGACCGCGATGGTCGAGGCGGGCGTCGTGGAGAGCGTCTCGGACGCGTTCTCCTCGGAGTGGCTGGCGAACGGCGGCCGGGCGTACGTGGAGAAGCACGAGCTGGACCCCTTCGAGGCGGTCCGGCTGGTCAAGGGCGCGGGCGGGGTCGCCGTCTTCGCGCATCCGCTGGCCGTCAAGCGCGGCGAGTGCGTACCGGAGAGCGCGATCGAGGAGCTGGCCGCGGCCGGTCTCGACGGCATCGAGGTCGACCACATGGACCACGACGAGCCGACGAGGGCGCGGCTGCGCGCGATCGCCGCCGAGCACGGGCTGCTCACCACGGGCTCCAGCGACTACCACGGCAGCCGTAAGACCTGTCGGCTCGGCGAGTACACCACCGACCCGGAGGTCTACGCCGAGATCGTGCGCCGGGCGGCGTTGGCCCCACGCGAAGCGCCCCCGTACGACGGCGTACGGGGGCGGCTGCGGTAACGCGTTCAGGTGTGGTCACCCTCGTCTCGTCGGTGACCCGTCTGCGTCCGTGTCTGCTGTTGCTGCTTCTGTGTCGGTGCTACTACCGTGCGGCGGTTTCGGCTGGACGGATGTAGATGCGCTGGCCGATCGCGGCGGCCTGCTGCACGATCCGGTTGACGGAGGCGGCGTCCACGACGGTGCTGTCCACGGCGTTGCCGTCGACATCGTCAAGACGCATGATCTCGAAGCGCTGCAAGGCTTCTCCCTTCGTCTGATCCTCCTGCTGGAGAACTGGTGTGTACGGGAGACGCGCGGCGTCGCTGCCGCGCGTTCCACAACCTGTTCAACGAAGCATGCCCTGAAAAGATTCCCTACGCTAATGAAATTTTTCGCCAGGCTAAGTATTCCCTGGTCGGGCGCCGATCGGACGGAGTCCGGTTGTGCCCCTCCGGAAGGGGCCCGGAGAATGAACCGCGTATGAGTGACGTGATGCCCCCGGGCCAACCAGACCTCGCCTCGATCGTCGACGGCATCGAGCGCACCAATGAGCTGCTACAGCGCGTGCTGGCCGAGGTCGCGACCACGCCCTCCACTCACGCGATCTTCGTGGACGCCGGATATGTCTACGCGGCCGCCGGGCGGCTCGTCGCCGGAACGGAGGACCGCCGGGCCTTCGAGCTGGACGCGGAGGGGATCATCGAGGCGTTCATCGACAGGGCCCGGATGATCTTCCCGGACAGCCGGCTGCTGCGGGTCTACTGGTTCGACGGGGCCCGGCGCCGGATCCACACCCCGGAGCAGCAGAGCATCGCCGAGCTGCCCGACGTCAAGGTCCGGCTGGGCAACCTCAACGCCAACAACCAGCAGAAGGGCGTCGACTCACTCATCCGCTCCGACCTCGAATCCCTCGCCCGGCACCGGGCCATCGGCGACGCCGTGCTCATCGGCGGCGACGAGGACCTCGTCTCCGCCGTCGAGGCCGCGCAGGGCTACGGAGCACGCGTCCACCTGTGGGGCATCGAGGCCCTCGACGGGCGCAACCAGGCCGAGCCGCTGCTGTGGGAGGTCGACAGCCAGCGCACCTTCGACCTCGACTTCTGCAAGCCGTACGTCACCCGGCGGGCCACCGGCTACGAGCCGAACGGCGACACGCCGCTGTGCGGGCCCGCGCCCTCCCGCGACGAGGTGCGCTTCATCGGCGCGCAGATCGCCGCCCAGTGGCTCTCCGCACGCGGCCGCGAAAGCCTCGCCGACCTGCTGCCCGGCCACCCCTATCTGCCCGGCTCGGTCGACCAGGAGCTGCTGATCGACGCGGAGGGGATGCTGCGGCTGTCCCTGCGCGCCCACGCCGACCTGCGGCGCGCGCTGCGGGACGGCTTCTGGGAGCACCTCCAGGCGCAGTACTAGGTGATGCTCTCCCAGAACGTGATCAGCGCGTCCGCCGTGGGATGCGGCCGCTCCGCGTTGGGGGAGTGCTCCGCGCCCTCGATCACGGTCCGGTGGGCGGACAGCCGTTCCGCCATGGCGTCCATCAGCGGCACCGGCCAGGCGTAGTCCACCTCGCCCGACAGCACATGCTTGGGGAGCGCCGTCGCGGCCAGCTCCCCGACCCGGTCCGGCTCGCCGTTCAGCTGCCGCCCGGTGGCCATCAGCTGCTCCGGAACGGTGCCCATCCAGCGCGTGCGCAGAAAGTCCCGTACGCCGGGCGGGGTCACCTCATCGGCCGCCTCGGGCGGATCGAGTTCGCGCATCGCCTGCCACACGGACTCCATGTCCATTGTGCCCAGCGCGTCGATCAGCAGCTTGGTGCGGGTCTGCTGCGGGGGCGCGATGGCCGCGGGCCCGGAACTCATGATCGTGAGCGAGGCGAAGGCGGCGGGGGAGCGGAGCACGGCGGCCCGTGCGATCAGCCCGCCGAGCGAGTGCCCCAGCACGTGCACCGGCCCCGCGCCGTCCGCCAGCGCCGTGGCCTGGGCCAGCAGATCCCGCGCCAGCTCGTCCTGCGCGTACGCGGACTCGTCGCGCGGCCCGCGGCTCTCGTGCTGCCCCCGCCCGTCGACCGCGACCGCCCGGAACCCGGCGGCGGCCAGCGGCTCCAGGAGCGCGATGAAGTCCTCCTTGCTCCCGGTGAACCCCGGCACCAGCAACACGGTCCCCCGCGACGAGCGCTCGGGCCGCGCGTCATGCACGGCGAACTCGCCACGCGCGGTCGACAGCCGAAGGGCGCGGGCGCCCGAGGGAAGGGTGAGAAACGGCGGCCTGCTCATGAGGACGAGGCTATACAGGACGCGGAGAACGCGGCGTGAACGCTGCGTTGTGCCTCCCGCAGGGTTTCGGGCGCGGGGCCCTGAGGGCCCCGCGGGGCCCGCCCCCGCGTGGGGGTCTGCGCTGCGTGGGGGTCTGCTCTGTGTGGGGGTCTGCGCTGCGTGGGGGTCTGCGCTGTGTGGGGGTCTGCGCT
>NZ_RIBZ01000722.1:0-8006 GCF_003721215.1 Streptomyces botrytidirepellens | reverse complement strand
GGCGGTGGGGTGCATGAGGCGGCGACGATGCTGGCCGGCGGCCAGGCCCCGCCGCCCGGCGCTCCCGGTGCCCCTGGCGCTCCCGGTGTCCCCAACATGCCGCCGCCCGCCGGTCCGCCGGTGCCCGGCATCACGCCGCCGCACGGTGTGGCACAGCCCGGGACGCCGCCGCCCGGCATGCCGCCCGGCCCCGGCGGCGGGTACGCGTATCCGCCGCCACCCGCCGGGCTGCCGACCGTCGGCCCCGGCTATATGGCGGTCCTCCGCTACCGCGCGCAGGACGGTTCCGAGCAGCAGCTGATCCGTCGTTCGGCGCCCGGCACCCCGCACCCGGAGTGGCAGATCCTGCATGAGCTGCGGGCGATGAACGTGCCGCCGCAGCAGGTGCTGGAGCTGCACACCGAGCTGGAGTCGTGTGATCTGCCGGGCGGCTACTGCGCCCGGATGATCCGCGAGTCGTGGCCGCAGGTGCGGATCAGCCACACGGCGCCGTACGGGCGGGACCACGCGACCCGGCAGCAGGGCGTGCGGCATCTGATCGAGCACCAGGGCGAACTGCACCAGGTGGCGGACGGCCCGGCCCGCCCGGCGCCCAACCGGGTGCCGTTGCCGCACCCCAGCCAGGTGCAGCCGATTCCGCCGGTGCCGCCGGAGGGGCTGGCGCAGGAGCTGGGCCAGGCGTTCGGGCCGCAGGGCATCGTCCGGTTCGACCAGCGCGCGGTGTCGCGGCAGGGCGTACCGGACGTGGTGGCGCAGACGCTGGTGTGGGCGGGGCTGCCCGCGGACTTCGGCCCGTTCTTCTGGGCCCAGGCGCAGCAGGGGCGCCCGGTGCCGACGCTGGCGGAGCTGGCGGCGGAGCGCGGTGTGCAGCCCGCGGCCGACGCGGGGTCGTACCTGGTGATGGGCAACGACTTCGGCCGTCAGCTGTGCGTGCAGTACGGCACGGCGCACATCGTGGCGGTGCCGCTGGAGGCGGCGCCGCAGCCGGTGCCGGCGCAGTTCGTCAACACCGGTCTGCCGGAGTTCGTGCGCTGCATGGGGCTGCTGGGCCGCATGTGGCGGCTGCGGTACGGGCTGACGCCGGAGCAGGCGGGCCGTTGGACCGTCGACTTCCAGGCGCAGCTCGCGGCGCTGGACCCGGCCGCCCTGTCCGCGCCGGACAACTGGTGGGCCGTGCTGCTGGAGCAGATGTGGGACGGTCTGCTCTGACGTCCTGCCTGACCCGGGCCTGACCCCGGCCTGATTCCCGCCGGAGCGCGCCGAGCGCGCGCCCCATCGAGGCGCCCGACCCCCGTGACGGGGGCGGGCGCCTTGTCGTTGTGGTACCCGGGCGGGCCCCGGCCGGGGAGATGGGCGGAGTGTCGCGTTATGGGCGATAAGACCCCATCCATCAAGATGTGCGCCGGAGCGCGTTGCCTACCGGACTAAGGGGTTCCAAGGATGGGCGCATCGGTGTCACGTCATGGCTTCACCATCGGCGGACGGGGCCGTGGCTACCGTCCCGCGCAGGTCGACCGCTATGTGGCGGAGCTGTCCGAGGCGCGTGACGCGGCGTGGGAACGCGCCGCGCGCCTCACCGTTCTCGCCAACGAGCTGGCCGCCGACGCCGAACGGCTGCGTGAGGTGATCGCCCAGCTGGCCCCCCAGACGTACGAATCGCTGGGCGACCGCGCGCAGCTGATCCTGATGGCGGCCGAGGAGGAGGTGGGCTGTCTGCGGGCCGCGGCCGAGGCGTCGGCGCAGGAGGAGTGGGAGGCCGCGCAGGCCGCGGCCCGGGTCGTCCGGGACGCCGCCCGCGACGAGGGCGAGCGGGTGCGGGAGGCCGCCGAGGCGTCGGCGCGCAGCACCCTGGAGGCGGCGCAGGCGGAGGTGGAGGAGTTGCGCGCGGCCTCGCGCCGGGACGTCAAGGAGTGGCGCAGCGAGTCTCTGGCGGCGCTGAAGGAGATGCGCGGGCGTACCGCGGCGATCCTCGCCGAGCAGGAGCGGGAGCACGCGGACCGGTGGGAGGCGGCCGGGCATGAGCTGGTCGAGCGCGATGCGGCGATGACGGCACGGCTGGTCCAGATGGAGGAGCACGCCCAGACCAGGCTGGCGGACGCCAAGCGGGAGTACGCGATGGCGGACCAGGCCGCGCGGCTGCGCCAGGAGGACGCGCAGGCGCAGGCGGCGGAGATCGTCGCGCAGGCCCGGGCCCGGGAGGAGCGGCTGGCCCGGGAGACGGAGCGGACCCTGCGCGAACACGTGGAGCGGCGCGAGGAGCTGAAGGCCCACCTGGAGCACGTGCGCGGCAGCCTGACGGCCCTGACGGGCAAGCCGGTCTCGGAGGACGCCGCCTCCGGCCCGCACCCGCAGCCGCGCCCGCACCCCGAGACCTGACCCCCGAGACCTCCCAGCAGCCCGGAGTCCGGGAGCCCGTAAGCCGGGGAGTCCGGGTCAGGTCTCCCGGGTGGGGTTCGCCGTCAGCGGGTCGGCGGCGGATTCCGCTTCCGTTCCGCTTCCCGCCTCGGCGCGGACCGGGAAGCGGCGCGGGGCGAGGAACAGCAGGGCCAGCAGGGCGAGGACGGCCGCGGAGGCGGCGCCCAGGTAGACGTGGTCGACGGCGTTGTCCACGGCGCGCCGCAGATAGTCGGCGGCCCCGGCGCTGAGGGCGCCGGGGCGGTCGAGGGCGTGGGAGACCGAGTCGAGGTCGCCGGGGAGCCCGTCGCGGATGCCGGACGGGGCGGCGGCGAGCCGGGAGGCGAGCGTCGCGTTGGCGACCGCGCCGAACAGGGCCGCGCCGATCGACTGGCCGACCTGGCGGCAGAAGAGGATCGAGGCGGTGGCGGTGCCGCGCTCGGCCCAGTCGACGGAGGACTGTACGCCGACGATCAGCGGGAGCTGGAAGAGCCCGAGCGCGGCGCCGAGCAGCAGCATGATCAGCGCGGGCTGCCAGGCGGCGCCGGGGTAGGGGAGCAGGGGGAAGGCGGCCAGGATGAGCGCGGCGGCGCCGATGCCGATCATGGAGCAGTTCCGGAAGCCGACGCGGTTGTAGACGCGGCTGCTGAGGGCGGCCGAGATGGGCCAGCTCAGGGTCATCACCGACAGCACGAATCCGGCGGGGATCGGCCCGAGGCCCAGCACCGACTGGGCGTAGGTGGGCAGGAAGACGGTCGGGGCGATCATGAGGAGCCCGAGGGCGCCGAGCGCGAGGTTGACCGCCGAGATGGTGCGCCGCCGCCACACCCAGCCCGGAATGATGGGTTCGGCGGCGCGCCGTTCGATCCACACGGTCAGGGCCGCGCATCCGGCGCTGGCCGTGAGCAGGGCGAGGGAGGGCGCGGAGCGCCAGCCCCAGGCCACTCCGCCCTGGACGAGCGCGGTCAGCAGCAGTCCGCCGCAGGCGAAGATGGTGAGGGCGCCCGCCCAGTCGATGCGGGGCCGGGTCGCCCGCCGCCGTACCGGTTCGTGCAGATGGCGGACGATCAGGGTGAGGGCGAGCGCCCCGATCGGCAGGTTGATGAGGAAGATCCAGCGCCAGTCGGCGTACCCGGCGAGCACTCCGCCGAGCGCGGGGCCCGTGACCGCGGACAGGGCCCAGACGGAGGAGAGCCGGGCCTGGATCTTGGGGCGTTCCTTGAGCGGGTAGAGGTCGGCGGCGACCACCTGGATGGTGCCCTGGAGCGCCCCGCCGCCCAGTCCCTGGACGATGCGGAAGGCGATGAGGGAGGCCATGTTCCAGGCTCCGGCGCACAACAGCGATCCGATGAGGAACACGATGGTGCCCGCCACCAGGACGGGCTTGCGGCCGAAGGTGTCGGAGAGCTTCCCGTAGACCGGCAGGGTGACGGTGACGGCGAGCAGATAGCCGGAGAACAGCCAGGAGAAGACCGAGAAGCCGCCGAGATCGCCGACGATCTGCGGAACGGCGGTCGAGATGATGGTGGAGTCGAGCGCGGTCAGCGCCATGGCGAGCAT
This sequence comes from Streptomyces botrytidirepellens, assembly GCF_003721215.1. Lineage (NCBI taxonomy): Bacteria > Bacillati > Actinomycetota > Actinomycetes > Kitasatosporales > Streptomycetaceae > Streptomyces > Streptomyces botrytidirepellens. The sequence goes on along the minus strand of NZ_RIBZ01000722.1, from coordinate 4,052 downwards.
CAGCGCGGCGACGACGGGGCGGCGTCCGCGGGGCGTGGCGGGGGCTGCCCCACGGGGCGGGGGGTTCTCCCGGGGAGGGGGATTTCCGGGGAGCGGGGATATGGAGTCCGCGTCGGGTCCTTCTGCGGTGCCGCCCACCGTGGCGCACTCCCTCCGCCGGTCCGCGCCGGCTCTGGTGTCCAGTTCTTGTACGACCCACCATTCCATGCCGCCTCAGGGCAGGGGAAGGACGCATCAGGGCTGCTGAGGCCGCGGACTTGCGCCTTCCGTTACGTGAGGGTGCAGAGTCGACCCCGAGTCGCGCTCCACCTCAGGGCCTACTCCCCTAGGGGATGGGCTGCCTTTCCTCCTACCCGGGGTTCGTCCCGGGGAAGGACGAGCCGGGGTGTACCGCTCTCTACTGTGGTTACGGCCAGCAGGACCGAGGGGGGTAGGGCTGGCCCCACCCGAAGACGGCGCCGGGCCTCATCGTCCCGGCCGCCGCTTTCCGGAAGGCTCATCATCACGCTCGACCAGGCGATCGGGGACGTGTGACCGTCCCGGATCCGATATAGACGATAAAGAGGAGTACACCGTGACAACGGCCGTATCGATTCCCAAGACCGGGGGCAGCGGAGGACATACGGCCGTTGCTGCCCGGGCACGCCAGGTGGTCAAGGCGTACGGTTCCGGCGAGACCCGGGTGGTCGCGCTGGACCACGTCGACGTGGACATCGCCCGCGGCCGCTTCACGGCGATCATGGGCCCGTCCGGTTCCGGCAAGTCGACGCTGATGCACTGCCTCGCGGGGCTGGACACCGTCTCGTCGGGACAGATCTTCATCGACGAGACCGAGATCACCGGACTCAAGGACAAGAAGCTCACCCAGCTGCGCCGGGACCGGGTCGGCTTCATCTTCCAGGCGTTCAACCTGCTGCCGACGCTCAACGCGATCGAGAACATCACCCTGCCGATGGACATCGCGGGCCGCAAGCCCGACCGGGCCTGGCTGGACCGGGTGGTGCAGACCGTCGGTCTGGCCGACCGGCTGAAGCACCGTCCGAACCAGCTGTCCGGCGGTCAGCAGCAGCGCGTCGCGGTGGCCCGCGCCCTGGCCGCCCGCCCCGAGATCATCTTCGGTGACGAGCCGACCGGAAACCTGGACTCCCGGGCCGGTGCCGAGGTGCTGGGCTTCCTCAAGCGGTCCGTGGACGAGCTGGGGCAGACGATCGTGATGGTCACCCACGACCCGGTCGCCGCCTCCTACGCCGACCGGGTGCTGTACCTGGCCGACGGCCGGATCGTGGACGAGATGCACAGCCCCACGGCCGACCTGGTTCTTGAGCGCATGAAGCATTTCGACGCCCGTGGACGGGTGTCATGACCGTCCTCAAGACCTCACTGCGCAACTTCCTCGCCCACAAGGGACGGATGGCGCTGTCCGCGATCGCGGTCCTGCTGTCCGTGGCGTTCGTCTGCGGCACGCTCGTCTTCACCGACACCACCAACGCCACGTTCGACAAGCTCTTCGCGAGCACGGCGTCCGACGTCACGGTCAGCCCGAAGGGGGCCGGCGACAACGACACCCGGCAGGGCCGGGTCCGTACCCTGCCGGGCTCGGAGCTGGCGCAGCTGAAGCAGGTCGATGGCGTCAAGTCGGTGACCGGGGACGCCACCAGCCAGTCGGTCACCGTCGTCAACCGGAAGGGCGACAGCATCGGGCCCAGTTCCGGCGCCCCGACCATCGGCACCAACTGGGACACCACCGAGCACCGCTCGGTGAAGCTCACCTCCGGCCACTCGCCGCGCGGCCCCACCGAGGTGATGGTCGACGCCGACACCGCCGACACCAAGAAGCTGAAGCTCGGTGACAGCCTGCGGATCATCGCCGTGCCCGGTGAGTTCCGCGCGAAGATCGTCGGCATCGCCACGTTCCAGGTGACCAACCCCGGCGCCACCATCGTCTACATGGACACCGACACCGCGCAGCGCAAGCTGCTCGGGGCGCCCGGTGTGTACTCCAACTACGCGCTGACCGCCCAGCCCGGCGTCAGCAACGACCAGCTGAAGAAGAGCGTCGTCGCCGAGCTCGGCACCGGCGTCAAGGTGCAGACGAAGGCCGAGGCCAGCAAGGAGGCCGAGAGCGACATCGGCTCCTTCCTGGACGTCATGAAGTACGCGATGCTCGGCTTCGCCGGAATCGCCGTCCTGGTCGGCATCTTCCTGATCGTCAACACCTTCTCGATGCTGGTCGCCCAGCGCACCCGCGAGATCGGCCTGATGCGCGCCATCGGGTCGAGCCGCAAGCAGATCAACCGGTCGGTGCTGATCGAGGCGCTGCTGCTCGGCGTCGTCGGCTCGATCCTCGGCGTCCTCGGCGGCATCGGGCTCGCGGTCGGCCTGATCAAGATCATGGGCAGCGCCGGTCTGCACCTGAGCACCGACCAGCTGACGGTGAAGCCCGCCACACCCATCGTCGGCCTCACCATCGGCATCGTCGTCACCGTCATCGCCGCCTACATCCCCGCCCGCCGGGCCGGGAAGATCTCCCCGATGGCGGCCCTGCGCGACGCGGGCACCCCGGCGGACACCAAGGCCGGGTGGATCCGCGGCGCGATCGGCACCCTGCTCACCGCGGGCGGCGCGGCGGCCCTGGTCGTCGCGGGCAACGCCGACAAGGCCGTCGACGGCTCGATGTTCCTGGGCCTCGGCGTGGTGCTGACCCTCGTCGGTTTCATCGTCATCGGCCCGCTGCTGGCCGGTCTCGTGGTCCGGGCCCTCGCCACCGTCGTGCTGCGGATCTTCGGTCCGGTCGGGCGGCTGGCCGAGCGCAACGCGCTGCGCAACCCGCGGCGCACCGGCGCCACCGGTGCGGCCCTGATGATCGGCCTGGCGCTGGTCGCCTGTCTGTCGGTGGTGGGCTCGTCGATGGTCGCCTCGGCCACCGACGAGCTGGACAAGTCGGTCGGCGCGGACTTCATCATCCAGTCCGACACCGGCCAGCCGATCACCCGGCAGATCGAGCAGGCGGCGCACCGGGCCAAGGGCCTCACGCACATCAGCGACGCCAAGCAGATCGAAGGCGCCAAGATCACCGTGCCGGGCGGCAGGACGGTCACCGAGGACCTGTCCGCGGCCGACCCGACGTACGCGGACGACCTGCGGACCCCGGTCGTCTCGGGCGACCTGGCCGCCGCGTACGGCAAGGACGCCATGTCGGTGCCGGAGGGCTTCGCCAAGAAGCACAAGGTGAAGCAGGGCGACACCCTGACCGTCGCCTTCAAGGAGGGCCGTACGGCCAAGCTCGAGGTCGCGGCGATCACCTCGGACGACGTCAGCCTGGACAAGGGCGCGCTGTACGTCAACATCGCCACCGTCGCGCATTACGTGCCCGCCAAGCTGATGCCGGCGGACGTCATGATGCTGGCGCAGGCGAAGGAGGGCCAGGAGGACGCGGCGTACAAGTCCCTCAAGGCCGAGCTGCACCAGTACCCGTCGGTCAAGGTCCGCGACCAGACCGACTACAAGAAGGAGATGAAGGACCAGGTCGGCCAGCTGCTCAACCTGGTCTACGGACTGCTGGCGCTCGCGATCATCGTCGCCATCCTCGGTGTGGTGAACACGCTCGCCCTGTCGGTCGTCGAACGCACCCGGGAAATCGGCCTGATGCGCGCCATCGGCCTCTCCCGGCGCCAGATGCGCCGCATGATCCGGCTGGAGTCCGTCGTCATCGCCCTCTTCGGTGCGCTGCTCGGTCTGGGCCTGGGCATGGGCTGGGGCGCGACCGCGCAGAAGCTGCTGGCGCTGGAGGGGCTGAAGACCCTGGAGATCCCCTGGCCGACCATCATCACGGTCTTCATCGGCTCGGCCGTGGTGGGTCTGATCGCGGCCCTGATCCCGGCCTTCCGGGCGGCACGGATGAACATCCTCAACGCCATCGCCACCGACTGAGATCGGGGACGGGGCTACGGGACGGCTGCCCCTTCTTTGGGGGGAGGGGCAGCCTCTGGGGGAGCGAGGCCCGGCCCGGTGCGCGACGGGGGAGCGCACCGGGCCGGGCCTTTGCCGTGTGC
>NZ_RIBZ01000719.1:0-7874 GCF_003721215.1 Streptomyces botrytidirepellens | reverse complement strand
CGTCGGGCGCGCGGCGGCCGCTCCCGGTGTGATCCCGGCGCCGGTGCGGTGGACCGGGCAGGAGGGCACGCTGCGGCTGGCGGCCACGGCGGCGGTGGTCGCGCGGACGCCGGAGCTGCGCGGTGACGCGTCGACGTTCGCCGACGACGTGGCCGACGCGACGGGCTTGCGGCTGCCCGTGGTGACCGGCGGGGCCGGCACGGCGGGCGATGTGGTGCTGGGCGTGGACGCGTCCCGTAAGGATCTGGGCACCGAGGGGTACGAACTGGTCGTCGGCGACACCGTACGGATCACCGGGGCCACCGCCGCCGGGGCGTTCCTGGGAACCCGGACCGCGCTCCAGATGCTCGGCGACGGGCGCGAGCTGCCGCACGGCAGCACGGTCGACGTGCCGCGGTACGCCGAGCGCGGGGTGGGGGTGTGCGCCTGCTACATCCACGTCTCGCTGGACTGGTTCGAGCGGCTGATGCGCGAGATGGCGTACCTGAAGCTGAACCAGCTGTGGATCGAGGCGAAGGTGGCCGGCGACAACTACCCGAAGACGAAGTTCTGGGGGTACTACACCAAGGACGAGGTGCGGCGGCTGTCGGCGATGGCCCGGAAGTACCACATCACGCTCGTCCCCGAGATCAACTCCCCCGGGCACATCGACCCGTATCTCCAGAACCACCCCGAACTCCAGCTCACGGACACGAAGGGGACGCGGTCGCCGTCGCGGCTGGACATCACCCGGCCCGAGGCGTTCGCCTTCTACACCGGGCTGCTGGACGAGGCGCTGACCGTGTGGGACACCCCGTACTGGCACATGGGCGCGGACGAATACATGCTGGGCTCCGACTACGCCGCGTATCCGCAGATCGCGGCGTACGCCAAGGCCAAGTACGGTGCCCGGGCGACCCCGCAGGACGCGTTCGTGGACTTCGTCAACCGGGTCGACGACCATGTGCGCGCCGCCGGGCGGACCCTGCGGATCTGGAACGACGGGCTGACCGGCGACAACACCATCCCTGTCAACAAGGACATCCGGGTCGAGCACTGGACCGCCGAACCCGAGCAGCCGCCCTCGGCCCTGCTCGCGCAGGGCCATCAGGTGATGAACTCCGCCTACGCGCTCTACCTCATCCGCGGCGGCTCCCCCATGAAGACGCGGGAGCTGTACGAGAGCGACTGGACGCCGCTGCGTTTCGAGGGCGAGACGCTGAGCGGCCCCCAGCCGGGCATCACCGGGGCGAAGATCACCATGTGGCCGGACTCGGCGGCGGCCCAGACCGAGAACGAGGTCGAGACGGAGGCGTATCTGCCGCTGCGCTTCCTCGCCCAGGCCACCTGGGGCGGCCCGAAACCGGCCGCCACGTACGACGGGTTCAGCACGCTCGCCCGGAACATCGGCCACGCGCCCGGTTGGCAGAACGTGGTGCGGCTGCCGGTGGCGGACGGTACGTACGCCCTGACGCTGCCCGGCTCCGCCACCCGACTGACCACCACGGGTGGCGGCGAGGGCGCCACCGCGCGGTTCGGTGAGGACGGCGGCGCGGCGTGGCGGCTGTCGGCCACCGCGGACGGCTACTACACGCTGCGCGCCGTGCGCGGGGGCACCGCCACCGCCTACTGCCTGGACATGGTGAAGGGGGCCCGCTACCTCGGCGCCCCGCTGGAAGCCGGCGCCACGGTCACCACGCAGACGTGCTCGGCCACGGCCCGCACCCAGCGGTGGCAGCTGACCGGCACCGGGACGCGGGTGCGGCTGGTCAACGCCATCTCCCAGCTCGGCCTCGCGCAGCGCGCCGCCGACGGGGTCGCGGTGCAGCAGCCGCCGGACCAGCAGGCGGCGGCCGAGCTGCGCCCGGTGGCCGTGACCGCGGCGCCGCGGGGCGGACGTTAGCCGCGGGCCAGGGCCAGGATCCGCCGGTCGTGGGCGACGTCGGGGGTCGGGGCGTCGGTGCCCCGTACCGCGGTGGCGACCCCGTCGAGCGGCGGACCGCAGCCCGCGGCGGCCGAGGCAAGGACCAGCCGGGAGCGCGCGTACGCCAGGGCCGCGTGGTCGTCGGGGGCGACGCCGAGCTGACCCGCGAGCTCCACGTTGCCGAAGGCCGCGCGGACGGCACCGGGCGTGGCGCACAGCTCGGTGGCCCGCTCCGGGCGGTGGCGATGCGGTCGGTGTCCCGGCTCATGCGAACGTCACCTCCGCCGGGCGGCCGGGCCTGGATCACCAACTCCCGCCGCTCCCGGCTGATCGCCCTGCTCTGCAAGACCGACCCCGACCCCGGCCGACGCGCTCCTGGGCGGCGTTCGAGGACGCGCCGCCCGCCTCCATGTCCACGCGCCGCCAACCCCCGTGGATGCGGACGGCGTTGAGCGCGATCTCCATGGCGGTCTCGTCGCACTCGGTGGTGTGGAGCGCGACTTCCGCGACGCACCGCTCATGATCGTCGGTGAGGGCACCAACGAGATCCAGCGGAATGTGATCGCGAGCCGGCTCGTGAAGCGCGGCGGGCCGGAATGACCGCCACCGGACGCGCGGCTCGGCGAGTCGCCGCGCATATCGTCGGCATACGTATCAGGACCTTCACACTATGGAGTGTGGTTGGTGGACTGGCCGGGTGAACGACGACATGACTCTCCTCGCCGCTTACGGCGCCCTGGACAGCGCCGCGGTCAGCGACGCGCTCGACGGGCTGGACCTGCCTCCCGGACTCGGCGGCATCGGGCCGGTCTGGGGCAACCGCAAAGTGGTGGGATTCGCCGCACCGGTCGAACTCGCCCCGGGCGCCCCGGGCACGTCCGGGGCCCACATCGCCACCTCGGCCGTGGACGCGGGCGGCCCGGACGACGTCTTGGTGATCGCGGCCGGCGGCCGGACGGACGTCTCCTGCTGGGGCGGCCTGCTGAGCCTGGGCGCCTCCCTGCGCGGGGTGCGCGGCGTGGTGGCCGATGGGGCGTGCCGCGATGTCGGCGAGGCCCGCGAGGCGGGCTTCCCGGTGTACGCCCGGGCCACCACCCCCGTGACCGCGCGGGGCCGCCTGCACCAGGTGTCCTCCGGCGGGCCGGTCCGGGTCGGCCCGGCCACGGTGGCGCAGGGGGACATCGTCCTCGCCGACGAGACCGGCGTGGCCTTCGTGCCCCGCGCCCGGGGCCATGAGGTCCTGCGGGACGCCCGGGCGCTGGCCCGGCGCGAGCGTGCCATCGCCGAGGAACTGCGCGGCGGAGCATCCCTGTCGGACGCCATGCGTGACGCCCGGCTCGCCGGAACGGAGGAGCAGCGCTGATGGACACACCGACCCAGCGGGCCGCGGCCCTGCCGACCGCCGCGCTGTCCGACGCGCTGGACGCCCTGGGGCTGCCCGGCTCCGTCCTCGGCGTGGCGCCCCTGTCCCCCACGGCCCGGCTGACGGGTCCCGCCTTCACCGTCCGCTACGAACCGGCCGACGCCGACAAGGGCAGCGTCGGTGACTTCCTGGACGATGTGCCTCCGGGCGCGGTCGTGGTCATCGACAACGCCGGGCGCACGGACTGCACCGTGTGGGGCGGGATCATGACGCAGACCGCGGCGGTCCGCGGTGTCGCGGGCACCGTGATCCACGGGGCCTGCCGCGACGTGTCCACCTCGGTCGAGGCGGACTATCCGCTGTTCAGCAGCGGCCGGTTCATGCGCACCGGCAAGGACCGGGTGCGGCTCGCCGCGGTGGGTGCGGAGCTGTCCCTGGGCGGTGTTCCGGTGGTCCCGGACGACCTGGTGCGCGGCGACGCCGATGGCGTGGTGGTCGTACCCGCCGCCAGGCTGCCCGAGGTCGTCGAGCTGGCGACACGGATCGAGCGCACCGAGGCCGACATCGTCGCCGCGGTACGGGCGGGGCACAGCCTGCGCCGGGCCCGTGCCTCCTTCGGCTACCACCTGCTCCAGCGGAGCGGCCGATGACGGGCCTCGCCACCGGCGGACACTCCACCGCCACGCTGTACGAGGCGTCCGCCGCCGACTGCGCCTGCGCGCCGGGGCTGCGCCCGGTCTGGCCCGGCGCCCGGCTGGCCGGGCCCGCCTACACCGTGCGGGGTGTGGGCGGTGACAACCTCGCGCTGCACCACGCGGTCGCCGCCGCCCCGCCCGGCCATGTCCTCGTCGCCGATCTCCAGGGCGCGGTCCACGGCCACTGGGGCGAGGTGCTGGCCGTGGCCGCGCAGGTGCGCGGGCTGCTGGGGCTGGTGGTCGACGGCGGGATCCGCGACACCGCCGAACTCGCGGGGCTGGGCTTTCCCGTCTTCGCCTCGTCGGTCGCGGTGTTCCGCACCACCAAGGACCACCCCGGTGAGCTCGGGGCACCCCTGGTGCTGCGCGGGGTGCCGGTCGCCACCGGCGACCTGGTCGTCGCCGACGCCGACGGCGTCGTATGCCTGCCCCGCGAGGTCGCGCCCTCGGTCGTGGCCCGCGCCGACGAGCGGGTGGCGAAGGAGCGGGACATCCTCGGTCGGCTCCGTGACGGGTGCTCCACCCTCGACCTCTACGGCCTCTCCACGAGACGGCAGACGGCTCGATGATCGAGGTCCGCCAAGCGCGCTACTTCATCGCGGTCGCCGAGGAACTGCACTTCGGCCGGGCCGCCGAGCGCCTCCAGATGTCCCAGCCGCCGCTGAGCCAGGCCATCCGGCACCTCGAGCGACAGCTCGGCGCCCAGCTGCTGGAGCGCTCCAGCCGTTCCGTGGCCCTGACGGAGCCCGGCGCCGTCTTTCTCCAGCACTGCTACGCGCTGACCGCGGCGGCCGAGCGTGCGCAGGTGGCCGCGGCGCAGGCGCAGGCCGGATACCTGGGCACCCTGACCATCGGCGCGGTCACCTCGGCCTTCTCGGAGGCGCTGCCCGCCATCTTCGGCAGTCTCCGCGCCGAGCGGCCGCGCATCGAGCTGCGGGTGCGGGAGCTGGACACCACCGAGGGTGTGCAGGGCCTTCTCGACGGACGTCTGGACATCGCCGTGATCCGCCACACCGGCAACGACGAGCGGCTGCGCTCGGATCCGCTGCGCCGCGACCGGCTGGTGGCCGCCCTCCCGGAGGGACATCCGCTCGCCGACGGGGACAGCGTGGACCTCGCCGCCCTGGCGGACCAGCCGTGGGTGTGGATCCCGCGGGCCATCTCGCCGAGGTACCACGACGAACTCGTGGCGGTCTGCCGTCAGGCCGGTTTCGACCCCGAGCCCCGGCACCGGGCGAACTCCATCCACTCGCAGCTGGCCATGGTCGGCTGCGGTCTGGGGGTCGGCCTCGTGCCGCACACCTCGTCCCAGCCGCCGGTGCCCGGCGTGGTCTGCCGTCCGCTGCGGGAGCCCGCCCATCTCGTCGAGCTGGCCGTGGTCCGGCGTGCGGCGGACCCCAGCCCGCTGGTGACGGCACGCGTTGCCCGCAGAGTGAGGAAGGGAGAAGAGAAACACACCATGCACCCCAGCAATGGCTTCGCCTGGTCACGTCAGGAGCTGACCGTCGACGGTGTGGCACTCGACGTCGCGACCGCGCACCGCGGCGGGGCGCACGCCCCGATCCTGTTCCTGCACGGCTTCGGCTCGACCAAGGAGGACTACACCGACATCGCGAACCACGCCGCCTTCGACGGGCACCCGGTCGTGGCCTACGACGCCCCCGGCTGCGGCGACACCGTCTGCGGGGATCCGACGGCCGTCTCGATCCCGTTTCTGGTGGACACCGCGGTGGCCGTGCTCGACCGGCTCGGCATCGAACGGTTCCACCTCGTCGGGCATTCGATGGGCGGTCTCACGGCCCTGATGCTGGCCGCCCGCCACCCCGACCGGGTGCTCAGCTTCGTCGACATCGAGGGCAACGTCGCGCCCGAGGACTGCTTCCTGAGCCGGCAGATCGTCTCCCACCCGGCCGCGGACGGCGCGACCTTCCTCAAGGGCTTCATCGAACGGAATCGGCGCTCGCCCGCCTACGCGGCCCCGCTGTTCGCGTCGAGCCTGCCCCACAAGGTCCGCGCCGACGCGATCCGCGGGATCTTCGAGTCGATGGTCGAGCTGAGCGACCACGGAGACCTCATGACCACGTTCCTGGGTCTGCCGTGTCCCAGGATGTTCATGTACGGCGACCAGAACGCGTCGCTGTCCTATCTGCCGCGGCTGGCCGCGGCGGGCGTCGAACTCGCCGAGATCCCGCAGTGCGGACACTTCCCCATGTATTCCAACCCGCCGGTCATGTGGGCCCGCATCGCCGGCTTCCAGGGGAAGGTGCCGGACCCGTGGTGGTGAGCCCGGGATCGGCCTATCCTGCGCACGCGTTGATCGACTTCCTATGGAGGACGCATGACCGTCGGCAACACTCCCTCCCGGGCCGTGGTGGTGGGCACCGGATCCCGTGCGCAGATGTTCACCACGGCGCTGGCCCGCCGCCCCGGGCTGCGAGTCGCCGCGCTGTGCGACCCGAACCCGGTGCGCATCGCCCACCACCAGCGGCTGCTGAAGGAGGCCGGTGAGCCGGAGGCGGCCGCCTGGAGCCCGGAGGACTTCGAGCGCCGACTGCGTGCCGACGACATCCAGGAAGTGGTCGTGACCTGCGTGGACGCGCTGCACGACGCCTACATCGTGCCCGCGCTGCGGGCCGGTTGCCGGGTGGTCACCGAGAAGCCGATGACCACCGACGCCACCAAGTGCCGCCACATCCTCCGCACCGTCGAGGAGACCGGCAACCATCTGGCGGTGGCCTTCAACTACCGCTTCAACCCGGTCCACGAGGAAGTTCACCGGCAGCTGTCCTCGGGCGCCATCGGCGAGGTGCTGTCGGTGCACTTCGAGTGGCTGCTGGACACCCGGCACGGCGCGGACTACTTCCGCCGCTGGCACCGCGAGAAGCAGCACAGCGGCGGGCTCATGGTGCACAAGTCCAGCCACCACTTCGACCTGGTCAACTGGTGGCTGGGGGCCAGGCCGCAGGAGGTCTTCGGCTACGGCAGGCTCGGCTTCTACGGCCGCGAGGCGGGCGAGCGCAGCGGTTACCGCCGCGAGTACGAGCGGGCCCACGGCGCGTCCGCCGCGCAGGACGACCCGTTCGCGCTGGAGCTCGCCGACAACGACGCGCTGCGCGCGCTGTACCTCGACGCCGAGGGGGCGGACGGCTACCACCGGGACCGCAACGTGTTCGGCGACGGCATCACCATCGAGGACGACATGTCGCTGCTGGTGCGCTACGACACCGGCGCCACCATGACGTACCACCTGACCGCGTACTCCCCGTGGGAGGGCTACCGCGTGATGTTCAACGGCACCCGCGGCCGGCTGGAGCTGGAGGTGGAGGAGAGCCGGTGGCAGCCGCCCGTGCTGGGTACCACCTCCGGCCGGGGCACGATCCACGGCGACGAGGCGCTCGCCAACGCGGGCGGTCCGCGGGTGGTGCTGCGCCCGCTGTGGGAGCCGCCGCGGGAGGTGGAGCTGCCCGCGTTCGACCACGCGGGACACGGTGGCGGGGACGAGCGCATGCTGACGGCGCTGTACGGACCCCTGAACCCCCTCGACCGCGCGGCGGACACCGGGACGCCCGCCACCGCGGACGCCTCCGACGCGTCGAAGCAGCGCGCCACCGAGGAGGACGGGGCGCTGGCCCTGGTCACCGGTCTGGCCGCGAATGAATCGTTTGTCTCCGGGAAACCCGTGGGCACGGCGGATGTGGTGCCGGTATGAGCACACGGCTGGACGGCCGGGTGGCGCGCTGACCCGCGCGAGGAGCCGCCGCGGCGCCTCGGGGTCCCCGAGCGGGAGACCCCGAGGCGTCGGCGGCGGCCCATCACAGCGACCGGCAGGTGCTAGGCAGTGTCTCGCCGATCATCGGCTCGTTGGATGGTCATGAGGGATGTGCCTGAGATCTCCGATGCCGCGTGGGCGGTG
>NZ_RIBZ01000718.1:0-7823 GCF_003721215.1 Streptomyces botrytidirepellens | reverse complement strand
CCGCGCCGCCCAGCGCCACCGCGGCCGCCCCGGCCGTCGCGGCGCCCCCGCGCAGCACCCGTCGGCGGGGGAGGGCTTCGCGCAGGTACTCGTGCTGCTCCGCCATGGTCATCCGGCTCGCGAGCGGCTCCGGAATGCCGAACCGTGGTGTATGCATGATCCGGAATCTCCCCCGCGCGGGCGACGCCACGCCGTACTCCGGGTGAACGCGGCCTGACCGATGGACGATCTGTCCGTATGGCGGACGACCGATGTCATGGGGTGGGACGAGGAGTAGGGTCCGGGTATGTCTCGCAGCATTCGCCTCGCAGTGATCCCCGGTGACGGTATCGGCCAGGAAGTCGTGGCCCAGGGCCTCAAGGTCCTCGGCGCCGCCCTTCCCCAGGACGTGAAGCTGGAGACCAAGAGTTACGACCTCGGCGCCCGGCGCTGGCACGCCACCGGCGAGACCCTGACGGACGCCGAGCTGGAGTCGCTGAAGGACCACGACGCGATCCTGCTGGGCGCGATCGGTGACCCGTCGGTCCCGTCCGGGGTGCTGGAGCGCGGGCTGCTGCTCAAGCTGCGCTTCGCCTTCGACCACTACGTCAACCTGCGTCCGTCGAAGCTCTTCCCGAACACCACGACCCCGCTGGCCGGGCGCCCCGACATCGACTTCGTCGTCGTCCGGGAGGGCACCGAGGGCCCGTACGTGGGGAACGGCGGCTCGCTGCGGACCGGTACCCCGGCCGAGGTCGCCACCGAGGTCAGCCTGAACACCGCGTACGGCGTCGAGCGCGTCGTCCGGGACGCGTACGAGCGCGCCAACAGCCGCCCGCGCAAGAAGCTGACGCTCGTGCACAAGAACAACGTCCTGGTGCACGCCGGTCACCTGTGGAAGAACATCTTCGACAAGGTCGGCGCCGAGTACCCCGACGTCACCACGGACTACCTGCACGTCGACGCCGCGACGATCTTCTTCGTCACCCAGCCCGAGCGGTTCGACGTGATCGTGACCGACAACCTCTTCGGTGACATCCTCACCGACCTCGCCGCCGCCGTCACCGGTGGCATCGGGCTCGCCGCGAGCGGCAACATCAACCCCTCCGGCGCCTTCCCGTCGATGTTCGAGCCGGTCCACGGCTCCGCGCCGGACATCGCGGGCACCGGCAAGGCCGATCCGACCGCGACCATCCTGTCGGTGGCCCTGCTCCTCCAGCACCTCGGCTACGCGGACGAGGCGGCCCGCATCGAGGCCGCCGTCGCCGAGGATCTCACCGAACGGGACGCGGCGCGTACCACCGACGAGATCGGCGACGCGCTCGCCGCCCGAGTATCCGGCTGACCCCAGCCTGTGCCAGTGCGCGGCTGGGTGCGACCATCGACCTTGGGCCGCGCACTTTCGCACGCATCCGTAACTGACGGCCCCACGTCGGCGATAATCGCTCGTGGGGCCGCCGTGTGCAGGGAAGCTTGGACGTCCTAGTACCGATCACGGGCAGGATGGTGTGAGCGCGGTCCGCCACAACGGAAGTGAAGGACTACCACGAATGACGACGCCCTCCATCGAGCTCAAGCCCTCCTCGCACCCGCTCTCCGACGCGGAGCGGGAGGAGATTCTGGCCAACCCCGGTTTCGGCCGCCACTTCACCGACCACATGGTGACGATCAAGTGGACGGAGGGCCGCGGCTGGCACGAGGCACAGCTCGTGCCCTATGCCCCGCTGTCGCTCGACCCGGCGAACATGACGCTGCACTACGCGCAGACGATCTTCGAAGGGCTCAAGGCGTACCGCCAGCCCGACGGGACCGTGGCCACCTTCCGCCCGGAGCAGAACGCCGAGCGCTTCCAGGCATCCGCCCGCCGCATGGCGATGCCCGAGCTGCCGGTCGACCTGTTCCTCGCGGCCTGCGACGCCCTGGTCACCCAGGACCGGGCGTGGGTGCCGGGCAGCGGTGAGGCATCCCTGTACCTGCGGCCGTTCATGATCGCGTCCGAAGTGGGCCTGGGCGTCCGGCCCGCCAACGAGTACCTGTTCGTCGTGATCGCCTCCCCGGCGGGCGCCTACTTCCCGCGCGGCGTGCACCCGGTCTCCGTCTGGCTGTCCGAGGAGTACGTGCGGGCCGCCCCCGGCGGCACCGGCACCGCCAAGGCGGGCGGCAACTACGCCGCCTCGCTGGTGGCCCAGGCGCAGGCCGCCGAGCAGGGCTGCGACCAGGTGGTCTGGCTGGACGCCATCGAGCGCCGCTGGATCGAGGAAATGGGCGGCATGAACCTGTACTTCGTGTACGGGAACCGCATCGTCACCCCCGAGCTGTCCGGTTCGCTGCTCCCCGGCATCACCCGCGCCTCCCTGCTGCGGATCGCCGAGGACCTCGGTTACGAGGTCGCCGAGGGCCGGATCTCGGTCGACGACTGGCGCGAGGGGAACGAGGACGGCAGCCTCACCGAGGTCTTCGCCTGCGGCACCGCGGCCGTGATCACCCCGGTCGGCTCGGTGAAGTCGGCCCGCGCGAGCTGGACGGTGGCCGACGGGCAGCCCGGCGAGGTCACGACGAAGCTGCGCAAGGCGCTGCTGGACATCCAGACCGGCGCCGCCCCCGACCCCCACGGCTGGCTCCACCGCGTGGGCTGAGCCTTTAGGGGCGCACAGCCCGCATCCTGAGACGGATGGGAGCACGGAGGCGGAATTGTGCTTGACTGCCTCCGTGCTCTCGTTCGCCACGATTATTGGCAGCAGGCGCGCCGGTCCGCAGTGATCGCCCCGTACGACCCGGTACGACGCGACCACCGTGCCCCAGACCCGCGCGCAGACCTCTCGCACCCGCGAGGGGTCTTTTCGTTTTCCGGACCATCCCACCGGATGCGGAGCGTGCAGGATCATGGAGGGCGCGGAACCGGATATTCCGGTAGCCCCAGATCCATCCGACAGGAGCCAGACCACCATGAAGGATCGGCCCGACGACAGCTTCCACGTCTTCGACACCACGCTGCGCGACGGCGCGCAGCGCGAGGGCATCAACCTGACGGTCGCCGACAAGCTCACCATCGCCCGTCACCTGGACGACTTCGGCGTGGGCTTCATCGAGGGGGGCTGGCCGGGCGCCAACCCGCGGGACACGGAGTTCTTCGACCGTGCCCAGGCGGAGATCGACTTCAAGCACGCCCAGCTCGTCGCGTTCGGCGCCACCCGCAAGGCGGGGGTGAAGGCCGAGGACGACGCGCAGGTCAAGGCGCTGCTCGACTCGGGCGCCCCGGTGATCACCCTGGTGGCCAAGTCCCATGACCGCCATGTGGAGCTGGCCCTGCGCACCACGCTGGAGGAGAACCTGGCGATGGTCCGCGACACCGTCGCGTACCTGCGGTCCCAGGGCCGCCGGGTGTTCCTCGACTGTGAGCACTTCTTCGACGGCTACCGCGCCAACGCCGACTACGCCAAGCGGGTCGTCGCCACCGCGCACGAGGCGGGCGCCGACGTGGTGATCCTCTGCGACACCAACGGCGGCATGCTGCCCGGCCAGATCGACGCCGTGGTCCGTACCGTCCTCGCCGACACCGGCGCCCGCCTGGGCATCCACGCCCAGGACGACACCGGCTGCGCCGTCGCCAACAGCCTGGCCGCGGTCGACGCGGGCGCCACCCACGTCCAGTGCACCGCCAACGGCTACGGCGAGCGGGTCGGCAACGCCAACCTGTTCCCGGTCGTCGCCGCCCTGGAGCTGAAGTACGGCCGCCGGGTGCTGCCGCCCGGCGCGATGGAGGAGATGACCCGGATCTCGCACGCGATCGCCGAGGTCGTCAACCTGACGCCGTCGACCCACCAGCCCTATGTGGGTGTCTCCGCCTTCGCCCACAAGGCCGGGCTCCACGCCTCCGCGATCAAGGTCGACCCGGATCTGTACCAGCACATCGACCCCGAGCGGGTCGGCAACACGATGCGCATGCTGGTCTCGGACATGGCGGGCCGCGCCTCGATCGAGCTGAAGGGCAAGGAGCTGGGCATCGACCTCGGCGGCGACCGGGCGCTGGTGCAGCGGGTGGTCGAGCGGGTCAAGGAGCGCGAGCTGGCGGGCTACACGTACGAGGCCGCCGACGCCTCGTTCGAGCTGCTGCTGCGCGCGGAGGCCGAGGGCCGGGTCCGCCGCTACTTCCGGGTCGAGTCCTGGCGCGCGATCGTCGAGACCCGCCCGGACGGCACCCACGCCAACGAGGCGACGGTGAAGCTGTGGGCCAAGGGCGAGCGCATCGTCGCCACGGCGGAGGGCAACGGTCCGGTCAACGCGCTGGACAAGGCGCTGCGCGTGGGGCTGGAGCGGATCTACCCGCAGCTCGCCAAGATGGAGCTGGTCGACTACAAGGTCCGCATCCTGGAGGGCAAGCACGGCACGGAGTCCACGACCCGGGTGCTCGTCTCCACCGCCGACGGACAGGGGGAGTGGTCCACGGTCGGCGTCGCGGAGAACGTGATCGACGCCTCCTGGCAGGCGCTGGACGACGCGTACGCGTACGGGCTGCTGCGGGCCGGAGTGGAGCCGCAGGAGTAGCCGCCGGTACGCGAGATTCCGCGGCCCCGGCAGAAGTTTTCAGGGGTGTGGCCCTGCCGGGGCCGCGGAGTGTGCGGGGGGTGAACCGAGCCCTGGACGGCGGATTCAGCCCTGTGCGGTGTTCTTGATCGCGGAGATGTCGAAGGTCAGCTTGGCCTTGTCGCTGACCATCACCCCGCCGGTCTCCAGTGCGGCGTTCCAGGTCAGGCCCCAGTCGGAGCGCAGCAGCTCGGCACGGCCCTCGAAGCCGACGCGCTCGTTGCCGAACGCGTCGGTGGCCGAGCCGTTGAACTCGAGGTCGATGGTGATCGGGCGGGTGACGTCCTTGATGGTCAGGTCGCCGGTGATCCGGTAATGCTCCTCGTCGACCCGCTCCGCGGCGGTGCTGCGGAAGGTCATCAGCGGGTAGGTCTCGGCGTCGAAGAAGTCGGCGCTGCGCAGATGGGCGTCGCGGTCCGTCTTGCCGGTGTCGACACTGGCGATCGTGACATCGATCGAGGCGGTCGAACGGGACGGGTCGGCGCCGTCCAGATGAAGGGTCCCCTCGTGTTCGGGGAAGGACCCGCGGACATTGGTGACCATGGCATGCCGCACCGTGAAGCCGATGCTGCTGTGCGCGGGATCGATGGTGTAGTCCCCGGTCAGTGCGGTGAGATCCCCCATGGCTCCTCCTTGACAGGTATTTTTTGTTCAATATTGAACAAGGGTGAGAATAGACCTCTTCGGTTCAAACCTCAACATCCGTGGCGTATGGAAGACGGAGAACCCGGGCATCACCCCACCGCCCGTCCGTCCCCGCTGGAGGTCCCATGCCACCGCGCCCGCTCAGACCCTGGTCCCGGCGAGGCTTCCTGGCCGCGGCCGCCACCGGAGCGTTATCCCCGGCCCCGGCCCTGGCCCTGCCCGCGCACGCCGGTCACGCCACCGCGCCGGACTACGCCGCCCTGCGCCGCCGCTGGACCGACCTCACGCTCGGCACCGGCTACGACCCCGCCGCCGAGCCGTACGCCGCCCGCCTCGCCGAGACCGGCCGCCTGGCCACCCGGTTCCGGACGAGCATGACGCCCGCCGCCGCCTCGCTCTGGCCCGACCAGCCCTTCGACCCGCCCGCGGGCATCACCCAGAGCTACCAGCGGCTGAACACCATGGCCCAGGCGTACGCCCAGCCCGGCACCGGCCTCACCGGCGACCCCGGCCTCGCCGACGACGTCGCCCGCGGCATCGACCACCTCGACGCCACCGTCTACCACCCCGCCACCACCCGCTACGGCAACTGGTGGGAGTGGCAGATCGGCAGCCCCCGGCTGCTCCTGGACACCCTCACGATCCTGTACGACCGGCTCGGCGACGAGCGGCGGGAACGCTGTCTGGCCGCCGTCGACCACTTCGTCCCCGACACCATGCTCGGCGACTACACCGGCACCAGCACCGGCGCCAACCGCGTCGACCTGTGCCGCGTCGTGGCCCTGCGCGGCATCCTCGGCGCGGCGCCCGCCAAGGTCGCGCTCGCCCGGGACGCGCTCTCGCCCGTCTTCCCGTACGTGACGCGAGGCGATGGGCTCTACGCCGACGGATCGTTCATCCAGCACACCTGGGTCGCCTACTCCGGCACCTACGGCTACGTCCTGCTCGACGGCCTCGGCCGGCTCTTCGCCCTGCTCGCCGGGTCGGAGTGGGAGGTCACCGACCCCAACCGGCGGATCATCCTGGACAGCGTGGAGCACGCGTACGCCCCGCTGCTGCACGACGGGCTGATGATGGACGCCGTCTCCGGGCGGGCCGTCAGCCGCGGCGTCCAGGTCAATGACCCGCGGTCGATCCTCCAGAGCGACCATCAGCGCGGCCATCTGTTCCTCGCCGCCATCGCCCTGCTCGGCGCGGGCGCGGACGCCACCGCGCGGGAGCGCTGGAACGGCATGGTCAGGGGCTGGATCGCACGCGACACCAGCAACCCGGTGCTGACCGACCCGCAGTTCGGCGTCGCGGACCTGGCGCGGCTGGCGGCCGTGGCCAAGGGGCCCGGCCCGGCGCTGCCCGAGCCGGTGGGGCACCGGCTGTTCCCGGCCATGGACCGGGCCGTGCACCGGCGCCCCGGCTGGACCGCAGCCCTGGCCATGGCCTCGGACCGGATCGCGTACTACGAGAACGGCAACGGCGAGCACCCGCGCGGCTGGCACACCGGTGCCGGAATGCTCTCCTGGTGGGCGGGCGAGGGCACCGCGACCCAGTACACGGACGCCTTCTGGCCCACCGTCGACCCCTATCGGCTCCCCGGAACCACCGCCTCCGCCCGGCCGCTCGCCGACAACGAGGGCGGCGGCTGGGGCGAACCCAAACCCGCCGCGCGCTGGGTCGGCGGCACCACCGACGGCGAGTTCGCCGCCATCGGCCAGGAGTTACGCGGACTCGGCTCCACCCTGCGCGCCAAGAAGTCCTGGTTCTGCGTGGCCGACGCGATCGTCTGCCTCGGCGCGGACATCACCGCCCGCGACGGCGCCCCCGTCGTCACCGTCGTCGACAACCGCAACCTCGGCGCCGACGGCACCCCCACCCCCACCCCCACCCTCACCGTCGACGGCGTCCCCCAGCCCGCCGCACCGGAGCGGACCCGCACCTTCCGCCGGGCGCGCTGGGCCCATCTCGCCGGGCACGGCGGCTATGTGTTCCCCGGCGGCGCCACCCTCCACACCCGGCGCGAGGCCCGCACCGGCTCCTGGCGGGACATCAACACCGGCGGCTCCCCGGACCCCCTCACCCGCCGCTACCTCACCCTCTGGCACGACCACGGCACCGACCCCGAGGGCGGGCGTTACGCCTACCTCCTGATGCCGGGCGCGGGCCCGGCCGCCCTCGCCGCCCGCGCCGCCGACAGCCGCTGGCTGACCGTGCTCGCCAACTCTGGAGCCCGGCAGGCCATCGCCATCCCGTCGCTCGGCGTCACGGCGGCCACCTTCTGGGCCCCGGGCACGGCCGGTCCGCTGACCGCGGGCGCCCCGGCGAGCGTGCTGCTGCGCCGTACCGGACGGCACACCGCGCACCTCGCGATCGCCGAGCCGCTCCGGACCGGGGAGCCGTTCGATGTCCTCTGGGCGCATCCGGTGCGCGCCGTGACGGCCCACGACGCCACGGTCGAGGTGCTGGCCACCGGCGGCGCCCTGCGGCTGCGCGTCACCCCCGGCACGGCCTGTGCCACCCACCACTGCGAGGTCGCGCTGCGCTAGGCAGTGTCTCGCCGATCATCGGCTCGTTGGATGGTCATGAGGGATGTGCCTGAGATCTCCGATGCCGCGTGGGCGGTG
>NZ_RIBZ01000723.1:0-7821 GCF_003721215.1 Streptomyces botrytidirepellens | reverse complement strand
CGCCCCCGGATCCGGGGGCGCCGCTTCTATGGGACCGAGGTGGGGCGTTACTTACGGCTTCGGCAGGCCCTCCGCCTCGCGCAGCAGACAGGTCAGCCGGGCGGTGCACACCCGGCGGTCCTGCTCGTCGCTGATGACGATCTCGTACGTGGCGGTCGAGCGCCCCCGGTGGACGGGCGTGGCGACGCCGGTGACCAGGCCGGAGCGCACCCCGCGGTGGTGGGTGCAGTTGAGGTCGACGCCGACCGCGATCCGGCCGCTGCCGCCGTGCAGCATCGAGCCCACCGAGCCGAGGGTCTCGGCCAGCACGGCGGAGGCACCGCCGTGCAGCAGCCCGTACGGCTGGGTGTTGCCCTCGACGGGCATGGTGCCCACGACCCGCTCCGCGGAGGCTTCGAGGATCTGCACGCCCATGCGGGTGCCGAGATGGCCGGCGGAGAACAGCGCGAGGAGGTCGACGCCGAGTGCCGCGTACTCGTCGATGACCTCTTGCGGGAACTTCACGCTGGCCTGCTCGCCCATCGGACCGGCTCCGTTTCGGTTGTCTGTGGTGGCCACCTTCTTATCAGGCGCGCTGAGCGGACGCTTAGACGGGGTTGGTGGGTTCCAGCCGGATCACCACGGACTTGCTGGCCGGGGTGTTGCTGGTGTCGGCGGTGGAGTCCAGCGGGACCAGGACGTTGGTCTCCGGGTAGTACGAGGCGGCGCAGCCGCGGGTGGTCGGGTAGTGGACCACCCGGAACCCGGCGGCGCGCCGCTCGGTGCCGTCCGTCCACTCGCTGACCAGGTCGGCGTACGCGCCGTCGGCGAGGCCCCGCTCGCGGGCGTCCTCGGGGTGGATGAGCACCACCCGGCGGCCGTTCTTGATGCCGCGGTAGCGGTCGTCGAGGCCGTAGATGGTGGTGTTGTACTGGTCGTGGGAGCGCAGGGTCTGGAGCAGCAGCCGGCCTTCGGGGGCCTTGGGGTACTCGACCGGGGCGGCGGTGAAGTTGGCCTTGCCGGTGGCGGTCGGGAAGCGTCGGCTGTCGCGCGGGGCGTGCGGCAGGGCGAACCCGGACGGGTTGCTCACCTTGGTGTTGAAGTCCTCGAAGCCGGGGATGACGGCCGCGATGCGGTCACGGACCGTGGCGTAGTCGCGCTCGAACTCCGCCCAGGGGGTGCCGCTTTCCGGGCCGAGCACCCGCCGGGCCAGTCGGCACACGATGGCCGGTTCGGAGAGGAGGTGCGGGCTCGCGGGCTCCAGCCTGCCGCGCGAGGCGTGCACCATCCCCATCGAGTCCTCGACGGTGACGAACTGCGGCCCGCCGTCCTGGATGTCCCGGTCCGAGCGGCCGAGGGTGGGCAGGATCAGGGCGCGGGTGCCGGTGACCACGTGCGAGCGGTTGAGCTTGGTGGAGACGTGGACGGTCAGCCGGGCGGCGCGCATGGCGGCCTCGGTGACGTCGGTGTCGGGGGAGGCGGCCACGAAGTTGCCGCCCATGGCGAAGAAGACCTTGGCCTGTCCGTCGCGCAGTGCGCGGATGGCGCGGACGACGTCGAAGCCGTGCTCGCGCGGCGGGGCGAAGCCGAACTCCTTCTCCAGGGCGTCCAGGAAGGCCGGGGCGGGCCGCTCGAAGATGCCCATGGTGCGGTCGCCCTGCACATTGCTGTGGCCGCGCACCGGGCACACCCCGGCGCCGGGGCGGCCGACGTTGCCGCGGAGCAGCAGGAAGTTGACGACTTCCCGGATGGTGGGCACCGAGTGCTTGTGCTGGGTCAGGCCCATGGCCCAGCAGACGATGGTGCGCTTCGAGGCGAGGACCATGCGCAGCGCGCGCTCGATGTCGGCCCGCTCCAGGCCGGTGGCGCGCAGCGTCTCGTCCCAGTCGGCGGCGCGGGCCGCGGTGGCGAACTCCTCGAAGCCGTGGGTGTGCTCGCGGATGAAGTCCTCGTCGATGACGGCTTCGTCCGTGTCCGAGGCGTTGTCGGAAGCCTCCAGGATCAGCTTGTTGAGGAGGCGGAAGAGGGCCTGGTCGCCGCCGATCCGGATCTGGAGGAAGAGGTCGGTGAGCGAGGTGCCGCCGCCCGCGAGGCCGCGGGCGTTCTGCGGGTTCTTGAACCGCTCCAGACCCGCCTCGGGCAGCGGGTTGATGGAGATGATCTTCGCGCCGCCGTCCTTCGCCTTCTCCAGGGCGGAGAGCATGCGCGGGTGGTTGGTGCCCGGGTTCTGCCCGGCGACGATGATCAGGTCGGCCTTGTGGAGGTCCTCCAGCAGCACGCTGCCCTTGCCGACGCCCAGGGTCTCGGTCAGCGCGGAGCCCGAGGACTCGTGGCACATGTTGGAGCAGTCGGGCAGGTTGTTGGTGCCGAATTCGCGGGCGAACAGCTGGTAGAGGAACGCGGCCTCGTTGCTGGTGCGGCCGGAGGTGTAGAAGACGGCCTCGTCGGGGGAGTCCAGCGCGTGCAGTTCGTCGGCGATGATGTCGAACGCGCGGTCCCAGCTGACCGGCTCGTACGTCTCGGCGCCCTCGTCCAGGTACATGGGCTGGGTGAGCCTGCCCTGCTGGCCGAGCCAGTAGCCGCTGCGGGTGGCGAGGTCGGCCACCGGGTGGGCGGCGAAGAAGTCGGGGGTGACCCGGCGCAGGGTCGCCTCCTCGGCGACGGCCTTCGCGCCGTTCTCGCAGAACTCGGCCGCGTGCCGCTTGTCGCCCTCGGGCCAGGCGCAGCCCGGGCAGTCGAAGCCCTTCTTCTGGTTGACCCGCATGAGGGTGAGGGCGGTGCGGCGGATTCCCATCTGCTGATGGGCGATGCGCAGCGAGTGACCGACCGCGGGGAACCCGGCGGCGGCGTGTTTCGGGGGTGCGACCTCGGGCGCGTCCTGTACTGGATCGCCTGCGGGTGGCTTGGATGCCATGTCGCTCCCCTTTTTCGACTCGACTTGTCGGCTTCGACATCGGCTCGGTGTCCCCCATCGATCCTTTCATGAGTCATGGACTTTGGGACCACCCGGTGCGGTGGGCCGGGGGTGGGAGGCGGGAGGCGTTGTCGGTGGGGCGTGGCAGGATCGGGGGCGTGGCAGAGAAAGCATCGAAGAAGACCGCAGCGCCCGCGCCCGACCGCACGGGGGACCGTCCCCGCCTGCTCCTGCTGGACGGGCATTCCCTGGCATACCGGGCGTTCTTCGCGCTGCCGGCGGAAAATTTCAGCACGACCTCCGGCCAGACGACCAACGCGATCTACGGCTTCACCTCGATGCTGGCGAACACGCTCCGTGATGAGCAGCCCACGCACCTGGCGGTGGCGTTCGACGTCTCGCGCAAGACCTGGCGCTCCGAGCAGTTCGCGGAGTACAAGGCGAACCGCTCCAAGAGCCCCGACGAGTTCAAGGGGCAGGTCGAGCTGATCGGCGAGCTGCTGGACACGATGAACGTCACCCGCTTCGCGGTGGACGGTTTCGAGGCGGACGACGTGATCGCCACCCTCGCCACCCAGGCCGAGGCCGAGGGCTTCGAGGTCCTGATCGTCACCGGTGACCGCGATTCGTTCCAGCTGGTCAGCGACCATGTCACGGTGCTCTACCCGACCAAGGGCGTCTCCGAGCTGACCCGGTTCACCCCGGAGAAGGTCCAGGAGAAGTACGGGCTCACCCCGAGCCAGTACCCCGACTTCGCGGCGCTGCGCGGCGACCCGTCGGACAACCTGCCCGGCATCCCGGGCGTCGGCGAGAAGACCGCCGCGAAGTGGATCAACCAGTTCGGGTCGTTCCAGGATCTGGTGGAGCGGGTCGACGAGGTGAAGGGCAAGGTCGGCGAGAAGCTGCGCGACCACCTGGAGTCCGTCAAGCTCAACCGGCAGCTGACCGAGCTGGTCAGGGACGTGGAGCTGGGCGTCGGCCCCGACGGTCTCAAGCGCGTTCCGTACGACCGGGCCGCGCTGGCCGTCATCCTGGACGCGCTGGAGTTCCGCCACCAGAACTTCCGCGACCGGATCCTGGCCGCCGACCCGGGCGCGGCCGACGCGGAGCCCGCCGCCGCGGAGCCCGGCGTCGAGGTCGACGGGGTGACGCTGAGCGCGGGCGAGCTGGCGCCCTGGCTGGCGGACCGCGGCGCCGAGCCGCTGGGTCTGGCCACCGTGGACACCTGGGCGCTGGGCAGCGGCAGCGTCAGCGAGGTCGCGCTGGCCACCGCGGGCGGGCCCGCGGTCTGCTTCGACCCCGCGGAGCTGGACGAGGCCGACGAGCGGGCCTTCGCCGCCTGGATCGCCGACCCGGACCGGCCGAAGGTGCTGCACAACGCCAAGGGCACCATGCGGGTCTTCGCCGAGCACGGCTGGTCCGTCGCGGGCGTCTCGATGGACACCGCGCTCTCCGCCTATCTGGTCAAGCCCGGCCGCCGTTCCTTCGAGCTGGACGCCCTGTCGGTCGAGTACCTGGGCCGTGAGCTGTCCCCGGCGGCGGCCGCGGACAGCGGTCAGCTCGCCTTCGGCGCCGACGAACAGGCCGAGCAGGACGCCCTGATGATCAAGGCGCGTACGGTCCTCGACCTCGGCGAGGCGTTCCGGGGCCGTCTGGAGGAGGTCGGCGCGGCCGGGCTGCTGAGCGATGTGGAGCTGCCCACCTCCGAGCTGCTGGCCCGGCTGGAGCGCTCCGGTATCGCCGCCGACCGCGACTGGCTGGACCGCATGGAGCAGCAGTTCGCGGGCGCCGTCCAGCAGGCGGTGAAGGAGGCGCACGCCGCGGTGGGCCACGAGTTCAACCTCGGCTCGCCCAAGCAGCTCCAGGAAGTGCTCTTCGGTGAGCTGGGCCTGCCCAAGACCAAGAAGACCAAGACCGGGTACACGACGGACGCCGACGCGCTCGCCTGGCTGGCCGGGCAGACCGACCACGAACTCCCGGTGATCATGCTGCGCCACCGGGAGCAGGCCCGGCTGCGCTCCACCGTGGAGGGGCTGATCAAGACGATCTCCCCCAGTGGCCGCATCCACACCACCTTCAACCAGACGGTGGCGGCGACCGGCCGGCTCTCCTCGACCGACCCCAACCTCCAGAACATCCCGGTGCGCACGGACGAGGGCCGGGCGATCCGGCGCGGCTTCGTCGTCGGCGAGGGTTTCGAATCCCTGATGACCGCCGACTACAGCCAGATCGAGCTGCGCGTGATGGCCCATCTCTCCGAGGACGAGGGCCTGATCGAGGCGTTCACCTCCGGTGAGGACCTGCACACCACGGTCGCCTCCCAGGTGTTCGGCGTCGCCAAGTCCGAGGTCGACCCGGAGATGCGGCGCAAGATCAAGGCCATGTCGTACGGCCTGGCGTACGGGCTCTCGGCGTTCGGCCTCTCCCAGCAGCTGGGCATCGGCGCGGACGAGGCCCGTCGGCTGATGGAGAACTTCTTCGAGCGGTTCGGCGGCGTCCGCGACTATCTCCAGCGGGTCGTGGAGGAGGCGCGTGCCATCGGCTACACGGAGACCATGCTCGGCCGCCGCCGCTACCTCCCCGATCTCACCAGCGACAACCGGCAGCGCCGCGAGATGGCCGAGCGGATGGCGCTCAACGCCCCGATCCAGGGCACCGCCGCCGACATCGTCAAGATCGCGATGCTGAAGGTGGACGCCGCGTTGACGGCAGGCGAACTCTCGTCGCGGATGCTGCTCCAGGTGCACGACGAAATCGTGCTGGAGATCGCGCCGGGGGAGCGGGAGCGGGTCGAGGAGCTGGTGCGGCGCGAGATGGCCGGTGCCTTCCAACTGCGCGCTCCGCTGGACGTGTCGGTGGGTGTCGGCACCGACTGGGAGTCGGCCGCGCACTGAGCGGGCGCACGGCGGAATCGGTGGAACCGGCGAAACCAGTCAAGTCCGGGCCCTCGAATGGCCGCTGACGGGCGGTAGGCACCGGTAGTCGCGGGCCCTAAGTTGTCGTAGTGTCACCAGGGTTGACGCGCGGGGGAGCGCACTGTGTTCGACGGGAGGGACACACGGATGGCACCGCTTATCGGCCGACGTCTGCGTAAGGGGGCGGCCACGACGGCGGTGGCGGCGGCCGCGATGGCCGCTCTCACCGCATCCCAGGCGCCCGGGTTCGCCGCGCAGGAGCACGCGGACGGGGACCACCGGGACCGGGACCGGGCCAGTGGGGCACAGCCCTCGCCCGATGCGCCCATCGACGGCGGCGGCTCGTACCACACCGATCTGCCGCCGCTGACCAAGCCGGACAAGCCGGGCTCTTCGATCGACCTGCCGGGGTTCCCGGGCAGCAGCACCAAGGCCGAGGCGGGCATCCCGGCGAGCGTCCTCGCCGCCTACAAGAAGGCGGAGGCGGCCCTCAGGGAGTCCAAGCCCGGCTGCAACCTGCCGTGGCAGCTGCTGGCCGCGATCGGCAAGGTCGAGTCCGGCCAGGCCCGCGGCGGCAACGTGGACAACAAGGGCACGACCGTCAGCCCCATCCTCGGACCGGCCCTCAACGGCAACGGCTTCGCCCTGATCAAGGACACCGACGGCGGCGAGTTCGACGGGGACACCACCCACGACCGGGCCGTCGGGCCGATGCAGTTCATCCCGTCCACCTGGGCGAACTGGAGCGAGGACGGGAACGGCGACGGCCGCTCGGACCCCAACAACATCTACGACGCGGCGCTCGCCGCCGGCTACTACCTGTGCGCCAACAACCGTGATCTGTCCGTCCAGGCGGACATCAACAAGGCGATCCTCGGCTACAACCACTCGCAGGAGTATCTGAACACCGTCCTGTCGTGGTTCGAGTACTACAAGAGCGGCACCCACGAGGTCCCCGACGGCACCGGCGTGCTGCCCTCGGAGCGGAGCACCCCGTCCGGCGACGGCTCCAAGGCGGGCTCCAAGGAATCCGGCAAGGGCAAGGGCGGCGACAAGGACACGGACAAGGGATCCGGCAAGGGCAACGGCGGTGCGCACACCCTGCCCAAGCCCAACGACGGCCGCGGCGGCTCCACGTCCCCTTCGCCGAACCCGGGCGGCGGCGGGACGCAGACGCCCGGTCCGCAGCTCCCCAAGCCGCCGACCACGCCGCCCACCACCCCCGCGCCCAAGCCCACCGGCACCGCCAAGCTGACCGCGGTCGGCGCCAAGCAGCTCACCGCCACCGCCGGTGAGACGTTCACCGGCTCCCCCAAGGTCCGCGCGGTGGACGCCGCGGGCAAGCCGGTGGCGGCGGCGCGCGTGAAGTACGAGATCCGCGGCGAGACGAGCGCCCGCTTCCTCGGCCTCGTCCGTTCCGTCACCGTGCTCACCGGCCTCGACGGCAACGCCACCGCCCCCAAGCTGCTCGCGGGCGAGCAGCCCGGCTCGTTCACCCTGCGCGCCACGGCCGTCGGGCGCGAGAAGGTGGCCCCGGTCGACTTCGCCGCGACCGTCAAGCCCCGCCCCGTACCGCGGGCCGACGCGCTGGCCCGCCTCGGTGACGGCGTCCTCAAGACCGGGACCGGTGGCTCCTTCGCCGATCTCCTCACCGTCAAGGCGACCAACAAGGGCAAGGTCGCGGCGGGCGTCCCGGTCACCGCGACCATGATCACGGACGCCAAGAAGCCCCGGGTGAACGACAAGGGTCCGTACTTCCTGGACGCCAAGGGCAAGCCGGTCCGCACCCTGGCCGGGCTGAAGACCAACGCCCTCGGACAGCTGACGCTGCCGAAGATCCTGACCGACGAGCACGCGGGCACCTATCTGCTCCGCCTCACCACGGCCGACGGCGCCGTCCTCGACGTCGAGCTGACCGTCACCCCGGCCGCCGCCAACTAGCGGCCGCCGCCCCGGGCACACCGCGCGCCGCCCCCGAGCCCACCGGGCCCGGGGGCGGCGCGTTCGCGTTGG
>NZ_RIBZ01000717.1:0-7813 GCF_003721215.1 Streptomyces botrytidirepellens | reverse complement strand
GAGCCCCGGCGGGGGTGCAGGGGGCGGAGCCCCCGCAACGGGGTCTGGGGCGCAGCCCCAGCGGGGGCCGGAGCGGAGCCCCTCACGCGGCGGAGCCGCAAATCGACAGGGGTCGGGAAGGGGCGGGGTGGGGGAAACGTCACCCCACCGGCGCCGGCACCGCCTCCGCCACCCCGGCCCCATACAACGCATGCGCCACCCGCAAAACCACCGCATCCGCATGCCGCGCCCCCACCAACTGCACCCCGATCGGCAACCCCGACGACGACATCCCGCACGGCACGGACGCCGCCGGCTGCTGCGTCATGTTGAAGGGGTACGTGAACGGCGTCCACCCGGTCCACCGGGTGTGCCCCGATCCCTCGGGCACCTCCACCCCCGCCTCGAAGGCGGTGATCGGCAGGGTCGGCGTGACCAGCAGGTCGTACGCGGAGTGGAAGCGCCCCATCGCGTGCCCGAGCGCCATCCGTACGTCCACGGCCGCCAGATAGTCGAGCGCGCTGTACGCGGCCCCCTGGGCACAGATCTCCCGCAGTCCCGGGTCGAGCAGTTCCCACTGCTCCTGCCCGAGCGGCTGCACCACCCGCGCCGCGCCGCTGAACCACAGCGTGTGGAAGGCCTCCACGGGGTCCTCGATGCCCGGGTCGATCTCTTCCACGACGGCGCCCAGCCCATCCAGCAGATCCACGGCCCGCCGCACCGCCGCCGCCACCTCGGGGTCGACGGCGGCAGCGCCGCCCATCGTCGGGCTGTAGGCGACCCGCAGCCCGTCGATCGAGCCGCCGCCCGCGCTGATGGCCTCCCGGAAACTCCCTCCGAGGGGGCCGAGCTGCGACCAGTCGCGCCAGTCAGGCCCGGTGATGACGTCCATGAGCAGGGCGGAGTCGGCCGCGTCCCGGGTCATGGGCCCCACATGGGCGAGGGTTCCGAAGGCGCTGGCCGGGTAGATCGGCACCCGCCCGTAGGTGGGTTTGAGCGCGAAGATGCCGCAGAAGGAGGCGGGGATGCGCACGGACCCGCCGCCGTCCGTGCCGAGGCTGAGCGGACCGGCGCCCATCGCGACGGCGGACGCGCTGCCGCCGCTGGAGCCGCCCGCGGTGCGCCCGGGGTCGTACGGGTTGCCCGTCACCCCGTCCACGGGGTTGTCCGTGACACCTTTCCAGCCAAATTCCGGGGTGGTCGTCTTGCCGAGAAACACCGCTCCGTGGTCCCGCATCCGGGCCACCGCTGGCGCGTCCTCGTCCCACGGCCCGTCGGTCCGTACCGTGCGCGACCCGCGCAGCGTGGGGCCGCCGCGCATCAGCAGGATGTCCTTCACGGACACCGGAACGCCGTCCAGGAGCCCGGCGGGCTCGCCGCGCCGCCACCGTTCGGCGGACTCCTCCGCCTGGCGCAGGGCCTCCTCGCCGTCCACCCGGCTGTAGGCGTTGACCCTCGGCTGGATCTGCTCGATCCGGTCGAGCGCGGCCCGTGTGGCTTCGACGGGAGAGAGGTCGCCGGAGCCGTACCGCTCGAGGAGTTGAACCGCTGTCAGGTCGTGCAGGTCGGTCATCCAGCTCTCCGTTCAGATCATGCAGATCAGTTGAGGCCGTGCGATCAGTCCACCGGTACGTAGCCGAGACGCTTGTCGACGATGTTGAGCAGGGGTTCGCCGGCGCTCCAGCGGTCGTAGTTGTCCTGGAACTGTTCGGCGAGGTGGTCGCGCCAGCCGACCGTGTCGCCGCTCATGTGGGGCGAGACGAAGAGCCCGGGCACGTCCCACAGGGGGTCGTCGGGGGACAGCGGCTCGTTCTCGAAGACGTCCAGCGCGGCGCCCGCGATGTGCCGTCCGAGGAGGGCGGCCTTGAGGTCGGCCTCGATGACGAGGGGGCCGCGTCCGACGTTGATGAAGCGGGCGGTGGACTTCATACGGGCGAAGGCGGTCCGGTCGAACATGCCGCGCGTGTCCTCGGTGAGCGGCGCGACGGAGATCACCCAGTCGGCCTGTGCGAGCAGCTCGGGCAGTTCGTCGTTGCCGCGTACGCCCGGGCGGGCGGTGCGTCCCACCAGGTCGACCTTGATCCCGAGGGCGGAGAGGGTGGTGCCGATGGCCCGGCCGATGGGCCCGGCGCCGATGACGGCCGCGCGCGACCCGGCCAGGCGCATCGTCTCGCGGTGCTGCCAGCGCCGCTGCCGCTGGAGCTCCCAGCTTCCGAAGAAGTCCTTGCCCATGGCGATGACCAGGCCGGCGACGTACTCGGCGATCGGCTGTTCGAAGACGCCGCGCGCGTTGGTCAACACCGTGTCGGACGCGGTCAGTTCGGGGCTCAGCAGCCGGTCCACCCCGGCGCTGGCGGTGTGGACCCACCGCGGCCGGGGGCCGTCACCGGGCCAGGCGTCGCGAACCGCGTCGGAGGTGAAGTCCCAGACCAGGAGGACATCCGCGGAGGGCAGGGCGTCGGGCAGGGTCTTCTCGTCGCACACCACGACCTGGGCCCGGCCGGCCAGCCGGTCCAGCCGGACCGGGGGCTGCTCGCCGAAGACGACAACAGTGCTTTCGGACATAGGCGGGTAACCGTTTCGAAACGTGGGTGGGTTTGGCTGTCGAGAGTTGGGGCAGGCGCCAAAGTTTGCGGGGATTGACCACGCTAGGCAGCGGAAACTACCGTCGTCAACAACGGATCTGTCCCGACGTCCCGGCATCAGGCCGGTGCTCTCTCTTATATCTCTGGCCAATGGTCCAGCCCTCCCTTTCTGTATTGGGGCTCGATATATGGACGTCTCCTTTCTGGGTGGCCCGCAGCCGCAGCGTGGCGTGGGCGTCGTCGCACCGTTCGACTTCGCGCTTGATCGCGAACTGTGGCGCTGGGTGCCGGACGAGGTCTCCTTGCACCTCACCCGGACCCCCTTCGTTCCGGTCGAGGTCAGTCTCGACCTGGCACGGCTCGTGAGCGAGCACGAAACCCTTCAGGACGCGGTGCGGGCGCTGAGCGCGGTCGCACCGGAAGTGGCGGCTTACGCCTGCACCTCGGGCAGCTTCGTCGGCGGCGTGGCCGGCGAGCGCGCGATGTGCGCGGCGATGACACAGGCGGGCGAGCTGCCCTCGCTCACCACCTCGGGCGCCCTGCTGGAGGCGCTGCGGGAAATCGGCGCCCGGCGGGTCGCGGTGGTGACCCCGTACACCCGGTCGGTGACCGACTCGCTGGAGGACTACCTCGGCGAGGCCGGTATCACCGTGACGGGCCGGGCCTATCTCGGACTGACCCGGCACATCTGGAAGGTCCCCTACCGCGACGTGGTCGACATGGCGCGGGAGGCGGTGGTCGGGTCGCCCGACGCTCTCTTCATCAGCTGCACCAACTTGCCGACGTACGACGTGATTCCGCAGCTGGAGGCGGAGTTGCGGATGCCCGTGCTGTCGGCCAACCAGGTGACGGTCTGGGCGGCGCTGCGGGAGATCGGTGCCCAGGCGGTCGGCCCGTACCAGGCGCTGCTGGACCCGGCCGCGCGGCGGGGCCCTGCGGGCATGGCGTCGTCGACGGTGGCCGACCCGATGGCCTCGATGCCCCCGATGGCGGGCCCGGCGGCGCATGCCGAGCCGGAGCCGGAGGCGGCACTGGCCGGGGCCGCGTCGCCGGGGCCGGAGGTCGATCCGGCGGACGGGCTGGACCCGGGCTTCGGGCCGGGGGTCGGCGAGGGCCCGTTCCTCGACGACTCGGGAGGTCCGTCTGCGATGTGAGGGAACCTGCCGGGTAGCTGCGGTGTATCAGAAGTGACAGTGCAGGGGCGGCGCCCGCGGGGGCCGCAGGTAAGGAGGCAGTCATGACGGACGCGACGCAGCAGACGGCGCACCAGACGCCGGACACGGTGGGCTTTCTCTACCCGGGCTATTCCGCCGAGGACGACTATCCGCGCCTGGAGGGGATGCTCGGCGACAGCGTGCGGCTCCCGCTCGTCCACACCGACATCGGTGAGGACGCGCACCGGGTCGACGCCCTGCTGGAAATGGGGTCCGGGGCCCGCCTCGCGGCCGGGGTCGCCGAGCTGAAGGAGCGCGGCGCCCAGGCGGTGATCTGGGCGTGTACCAGCGCGAGCTTCGTCTTCGGCTGGGAAGGCGCCCGGGAGCAGGTCAGCGAGCTGGAGGAGACGGCCGGGCTGCCCGCCTCCAGCACCTCCTTCGCCTTCGCCCATGCGGTGCAGGCGCTGGGCGTGGAGAAGCTGGCCATCGCCGCGACCTATCCGGAGGACGTCGCGGAGTACTTCAGGACGTTTCTGAAGTCGGCGGGCGCGGAGGTGGTCTCCACCCAAGGCAGCGGCATCATCACCGCCGCCGAGGTCGGCACCTGGGGGAAGGACGAGGTGCTGAGGATGGCCCGCCATGGCGACCATCCCGAGGCCCAGGCGGTGCTGCTGCCGGACACGGCCCTGCACACCGCCGCCTGGCTGGCCGACCTGGAGGCGGACCTGGGCAAGCCCGTGCTCACCGCGAACCAGGTCACGGTCTGGGAGGGGCTGCGGCTGCTGGGCCGCCGGCCGGTCCATGACCGGCTGGGCACGCTGTTCGCCGCGGGGGACTGAGCGGCGACCGAGGGCGGGTCACTCTCGGCGGAGGCTCCTATGCCTTCCGCTGCCTGCCCGACGACACGGACGCGGTCACCGGACCCACGGTGACCGTGGCCGGGCCGACGCGCGGCGGCCGCCCGGCCGCCGGGCTGCCGGACCGGCTGGGCCCGCTGCTGACGTCCCGTGACCCCGACCTGGTGGTGTTCCGCCGCCGCCGTACCGCCTGACGCCGTCCGGCCCCGGGGCCCGGGGGACCCACACATCCCTGGATCCTCCCTGGTCCCGGGGCCGGGAATAAAGCGGAGCCTTCATCCGGTTGACCGTGCGCGGTGGACGAACGTGCACCGCAGTGCGATCAGGGAGGCGGGCCACCGTGGCCGATGAGCAGGACCGGCGAGGCGAAGAGCGAGACGCGGAGCGCGACACCATCCGGGCCAGGGCCCGGGGCAGCGCGCCCGTACCGCTGTCGGTGCTGGACCTGGCGACCGTCGGCAGCGGGCTGACCGCCACCCAGGCGCTGCGCACCACCACCGAGCTGGCCGGGCTCGCCGAGCGCCGCGGCTTCCACCGCTTCTGGGTGGCCGAGCACCACTCCATGCCGGGCGTCGCCAGCTCCTCCCCGGCCGTCATCCTCGCCCATCTGGCCGCGCACACCGAGCGGATCCGGCTCGGCTCGGGAGGGGTGATGCTGCCCAACCACGCCCCGCTCGTCATCGCCGAGCAGTTCGGCACGCTGGAGGCGCTCGCCCCCGGCCGGGTGGACCTCGGCCTCGGCCGCGCCCCCGGCACGGACGGGGCCACCGCGGCGGCGCTGCGCCGTACCGAGCGGCTGCGCGAGGGCGCCGACGAGTTCCCGCAACAGCTCGCCGAGCTGACCAGGTTCCTGGACGACGACTTCCCCGACGGCCACCGGTACGCCCGTATCCACGCGGTGCCCGGCCCCGTCCAGGGGACGGTCCCCGGCGGGGTGCAGTCCGCGGACCGGCCCTCGGTGTGGCTGCTGGGGTCCAGCGGGTTCAGCGCCCGGCTCGCGGGGCAGCTGGGCCTGCCGTTCTCCTTCGCGCACCACTTCTCCGCGGCCAACACGATCCCCGCGCTCGACCTCTACCGGGAGTCGTTCCGGCCGTCCGCGGTGCTGGACCGGCCGTACGCGTCGATCGGCGTCTCGGCGTTCGCGGCCGAGGACGAGAAGGAGGCCCACCGGCAGGTGCTCACCGGCGCCCTCTCCATGATCCGCCTGCGCACCGGGCGCCCGGGCCTGGTGCCGTCGCCGGAGGAGGCCGAGGCGCACACGTTCAGCGAGATCGAGCGCGACTTCGTGAACAGCTGGCTGGCCAATGTGGTGTACGGGACGCCGGACGAGGTGCACGAGGGCCTGGACGACCTGGTCAAGCGCACCGGCGCGGACGAACTCAAGATCACGACGACGGCGCACGGGCCGGAGGCCAAGCTCCGTTCGTACGGCCTGATCGCGGACGCGTACGGCCTGCCGGACGCGTCCGCGGACACCCCCTAAGGGGAGACGGGGCAGGCGGGGAGCATGGGAGGGATGCGGTCCGGCGGGACCGGGCGGGAGTAGAACCAGCCCTGGCCCGTGTCGCAGCCGATCCGTCCCAGCCGCTCCGCCTGCTCCGCGCTCTCCACGCACTCCGCCACCACAGTGAGCCCCAGCCGGTGCGCCAGCTCCACCAGCGCCCGGACGATCGTCTCGTCCGCCGGATTGGGGTGCTCCTCAGCCCGGAAGCCCTGGACGAAGGAGCCGTCCAGCTTGAGCGTGGAGACCGGCAGCCGGCTCAGATAGGCGAGGTTGGAGTAGCCGGTGCCGAAGTCGTCGATCGCGATGGCCACGCCCATGTCGCTCAGCTGCTGGAGCGCCTGGAGCGGACGGCCCGCCGAGCCCATGACCGCCGACTCGGTCAGCTCCAGCTGGAGCAGCCGCGGCGGCAGCCCCGTCTCGGCTAGGATCGTGCCCACGTCGGCGACCAGGTCGGAGTCCCACACCTGACGCACGGCCACATTGACGCTGACCACCAGCGGATGCCGCGGATGGGCCTGCTGCCAGGCGCGGGCCTGACGGCAGGCGGTACGCAGCACCCAGCGCCCGAGGGGCACGATCGCGCCGTTCTCCTCGGCCAGCGAGACGAACCGATTCGGCGAGAGCCTGCCGAACTGCGGATGGTCCCAGCGCACCAGCGCCTCCACGCCCCGGACGACCCCGTCGACCAGGCCGACCAGCGGCTGGTAGTCCAGTACGAACTCCTCCCGCTCGACCGCCGGTCGCAGCGTGCTGGACAGCGCCTGACGGGTCATGCGGTGGGCGTTGCGCTCGGGGTCGAACAGGGTCCAGCGCGCCTTGCCGTCCTCCTTCGCCCAGTAGAGCGTGGTGTCCGCGGCCTGCATCAGCCAGGTGGTGTGGGTGCCCGCCGCGGGCCGTTCCACGACGCCGATGCTCGCCGACACCGACAGCCGCTGCCCGCCCACGTCGAACGGCCGCTGGAGCGCGGCCAGCACCGAGCGGGCCAGCTCGCACACCTGCTCGGTGCCGCTGGACTCCCGCACCAGCAGGGCGAACTCGTCGCCGCCGAGCCGCGCCACCAGATGGTCGCCGGGCGCCGCGCACTCGGAGAGCCGCTGGGCGACCGCGCGCAGCAGCCGGTCGCCGACCCGGTGGCCGAGGGTGTCGTTGATGGCCTTGAAGCCGTCCAGGTCGAGGTAGCACAGCCCGATCCGGCCGGTGCCCGCGCGGTCGTACGCCCCCGCCTCCAGCGCGGCGGCCAGCCGCTCGAAGAACAGGTTCCGGTTGGGCAGCCGGGTCACCGGGTCGTGCATCTGGAGATGGCGCAGCCTGCCCTGGAGGTCCCGGCGGTCGCTGATGTCGGCCATCGACAGCAGCAAGCTACAGCTGTCCGGGGCCGTTTCGACGGTGATCTCGGCCCACAGGGCGTGGCCGTCGGAGTGATGGAGCCGACGGGTGCACGTCATCCGCTCGCGGTGGCCGAGCAGCACCTCGCGATAGTCGTTCCAGGTGCGCGCGTCCTCGCGCAGCTCCGCCAGCTCGGCGGCGCCGCGGGCCGCCAGCTGCGCGGGGTCGGCGCCCAGCAGCGTGCCCAGCGCGGGGTTGGCGTCGAGGACGTTGCCCTCGCGGTCGATGACCGCCATGGCGAGCCGCGCGGCGTTGAAGGCGGCACGGTAGTCGCTGGGCGCGGCGCCCGGGGGAGCGCCGCGTGGTGGGCCCGGGGGAGCGCCCTGCGGGCAGGGTTGCGCGCCCGCG
>NZ_RIBZ01000714.1:0-7738 GCF_003721215.1 Streptomyces botrytidirepellens | reverse complement strand
GCCCGCGGCGCTCGCGGCGCGGACGCAGTACGCGGCCCACGCGCCCGTCGCCGGGAGGTCCAGCGCCGCGGCGAAGGCCGCGGGGGAGTGGCGCTGGACGTCGGCCAGCAGCGCCAGCCCGGCCGCCGTCCCGTCGTCGCCCCCCAGATCCTTCAGCGCCCGGAGCAGCAGCAGGGTCCGGCTCCGGGCGCCCTCCCGCAGCAGCTCCGGCCGGACCGGGCCGTCGCCGCGCCCCAGAGACTCCAGATCGGCCGGGGTGGGGGCGAGGAAGCGGCTCACCGGACGGTTCCGGCGCCCGACAGACGGGCCAGGTCGGCCCGGACGACGTCCGCGACGTGGCGGATGAACGCCTTGAGGTCGGGGCTGTAGACCGAGGGGTTGCGGAACCCCGCCCCCGGCCGGTAGCGGTGCGGGTAGAGCCCGCCGCCGCACACGGCCTCCACCGGGCAGGCCCGGCATTCGGCGGCGAGGGCGTCCCGCCCCAGCTGGCGGGCCACGATCCCGGGATGGTCGAGCAGGTCGTCCAGGCCGTGCCGGAACACATCGCACCCGGTGTCCGGCGCCCCCGCGTACGCCGTCTTGAGCAGGTCGGACTGGGTGAGCCGGCCGTCCGTCTCGACCACCACCAGCCGGGACGGGCCGCCGCCCACCGACTCCACGCGGCTGGTGCCGCCGAGCAGCAGATCGAGGACGCTCTCGAAGAACGGCAGCCGGACGGTCTGCTCGGGAGCCCCGTACCAGAGGTCGAAGACCGTGGTCAGCCAGCGCGCGTACGGCACGTGGCGCGGGTCGGCCGTGCGGCCGGGCGGTGGGCTGCCCCAGTGCCCGAGCGGCAGCAGCAGGTCGATCGCCGGGGGCGCGAACGACATCAGATGGCGGTAGGTCGCGGCGGGGTCGGCGGTGACGTCCACCGTGCACAGCACCCCGGCCCACAGCGGCCGGTGCTCCGGGCGGCCCAGCAGGGTCAGCGCGTCGGCGACGGCTTGGTGGCTGCCGCCGCCGTCCGCGCGGGCGCGGTGCCGGTCGTGGACGGCCGGGTCGCCGTCCATGCTGACGCCGAGCAGGATGCCGTGGTCGTGGCACAGCCGCAGCACCGCCTCGTCGACGAGGGTGCCGTTGGTCTGGGCGAGGACGTCGAGCCGGGTGTGGTGCGGCAGCAGGGCGCGCAGCCGCCGCACCAGCCTGCCGAGGAACTCCGCCCCGGCGAGCAGCGGTTCACCGCCGTGCAGCAGCACCCGCACGGACGGCAGCCGGTGCGCGGCGGCGTGGTCGGCGATGCGGCGGCAGGTGCGCTCGGCGGTCGGCCAGGCCATGGCGCGGGGCTGGTCGCGCCAGCTCTGGTCGGCGCCCTGGTACACGTAGCAGTGGTCGCAGGCCAGGTTGCACCGGCTGTGCACCTTCAGCAGGAATTCGCGGAACGGCAGCCGGGGCACCCCCGCGGCCCGCAGGCCCGGTACGTCCAGGGCGTCATCGGGCCAGAAGCGTTCGTTCGATAAGCCGTGGGTCACGGCCGGTCGGACGGTCCGGTGGGGAGGAGCTGGGCGCCCGAGTCATAGGCGGATATGGCGGGTTCGGCCGCGGCCACCTCGTCCACGACCCGGTGCAGGGCGTTGACCAGCGCACTGCTGGAACCGCTCAGGATGTCGTCCAGGGGGAGGCCGGTCAGATCCGGCATAAGAGGCTCCCGCTCGCCGGTGATCCCGTGCATTGTCTCCCCCTCGAATCAGTGTGTGAATCAACGTCAGGAACGTTGTGGGGATGCCAATATGGACCGTGAAGAAGTGAAGATGGTGCATACCGGCCCGAGGGAGCTCCAGTGCCAAGCCTACGATATGGCGGGTCCGGGCGGAAGAAATGGCTCCCGGGCGACGAACCCGGCGGGGACACCCTGGCCCGATGGGCGCTGCTCGCGGTCGGCATCGGCGCGGTCGCGGGGTTGGGCGCGGCGGGCCTGTTCGGCCTGCTGAAGCTCGGCACCCACTGGGTGCTCGGCGAACTCGGCGGCTACCACCCGTACCGCACGACGGTCGAAGGCGGCTTCGACGTCGCGTCCTCCTTCGAGCGACCCTGGGCGGTGCCGCTCGTGGTCGCCGGGGGCGCCCTCGCCGCCGCGGCCCTGGTGCGCTGGCTGGCCCCCGAGGCGGGCGGGCACGGCACCGACGCGGCCATCGCCGCCGCGCACCACGCGCCGCTGGGCATGCGCGGCCGGGTGACGATCGTGAAGATGGTCGCCTCCGCGCTCACCATCGGCTCCGGCGGTTCCGCCGGTACGGAGGGACCGGCCGCCCAGATCTCCGCCGCCTTCGGCTCCGTCTTCGCCCGCCGCGCCCGGCTGACCCCCGCCCAGGCCCGTACCGCGGTGGTGATCGGCCTGGCGGCCGGGGTCGGGGCGGTGTTCCGGGCGCCGCTGGGCGGGGCGCTGCTCGGCGCGGAGCTGCTGTACCGCAAGGACGCCGACGTGAGCGTCGTCCCCAAGGCGCTCCTCGCCTCCGCCGCCGGGTACGCGGCGTTCGGCCTCTGCTTCGGCTTCGGCCCGGTCTTCGGCGAGCACGCGGTGAGCGGGGCCATCGGGTTGGGGGACCTGCCGCTGCTGGTGGTGATCGGACTGCTGGCCGGGGGCGCCGGGCGGCTGTACGCGGCGGCCTTCTACTGGGTCCACGACCGGGTGGAGCCGCGCTCCCGTACGACCGTCCGCAAGCTGCTGTTCCCCGTCGCCGGGGGCCTCGCGGTCGGCTGCCTCGGCCTGCTCGTCCCGGGGGTCCTGGGCACGGGGTACGGGCTGATGGAGGGCGAGATGGAGCGGGACGTGCTGCTCGGCCTCTCCCTCTGGGCCGTGCTGCTGGTGCCCCTCGCGAAGATCGTCGGCACCGCGCTCACCGTGGGCTCGGGCGCATCGGGCGGCATCTTCGGCCCCGGGTTCGTGATCGGCGCGGGCGTCGGGGCCGCGGTGTGGCGGCTGGCCGAACCGCTCGGGCTGGCGCCGCGGAGCCCGGCGATGTTCGTGATCGTGGGCATGGCCGCCTGCCTCGGGCCGGTGGTGCGGGCCCCGGTGGCGGTCCTGGTGATGGCCGTGGAGACCGGCGGGGACTCGGGGCTGCTGGGGCCGGGCGTCATCGGGGTGCTGAGCGCGGCGCTGGTCATGGGAGGCGTGACGATCTACCGCAGCCAGCTGGACCGCCGGGAGGAGAAGGAGCCGGTGACGGAGCTGACGGCGGTGATCCCGCCGGAGGACGCGCCGCCCCCGATGTCCGCCCCGGCGACCCCCGCCGACGCGGCGCTCGCCGACGCCGCCCCGGTGGATACGCCGCGCGACGCCGCGCCGCTCGGCGATGTGGCCCTGAACGACGCGGCCCTGAACGATGCGGCCCTCGGTGACGCGGCCCTCGGTGACGCGGCCCTCGGTGAGGCGCCCCTCGGTGAGGCGCCCGTCACCCGTCCTCGTCCGCGCCCTCGTCCTCCGCGGCGGGTCGGTCGCGATCGCGCTCCCAAGTC
Source organism: Streptomyces botrytidirepellens (assembly GCF_003721215.1). Lineage (NCBI taxonomy): Bacteria > Bacillati > Actinomycetota > Actinomycetes > Kitasatosporales > Streptomycetaceae > Streptomyces > Streptomyces botrytidirepellens. The sequence continues at coordinate 4,246 of NZ_RIBZ01000714.1, read as the reverse complement.
ATTTTGATCTTGAGGTGGCCGTCCACCCCGGTCTTGGCGATCACCGCCCCGGCCTGGGCGCTCAGCTTCACGCCGAACTCCAGCTCCACCGTCGACGGCGGCTCGGGCAGCGTGCTGAGCTGGGTCAGTGCCCGCGCGGCCGCCTCCCGGACCCGGGCGAACCCGGCGTCGAAGGTCGCGCTCGCATCGGGGATCCCGTTCCGGCCCCCGGCGGCCAGCCGCACCCCCGGCTCGTCGTCCTCCACCTCGACGATCACGCTCGCCGTACCGTCGCCGAGCCGGAACCCCACCAGCTCCGCCATGGAACCCCCCTCCGGACGCCCCCGTGGGCGTCGCCGTCAGCCGTTGGAGCCGGCGGCCGCCGACGCCTGCGCGTTGCCGCGGGCCAGGATGCGGCGGAAGGTGTAGTCGGCCATGTCGCGCCCGGCCTGGAGCGCCTTGGTGTCCGCCGTCGTCACCTTCTTCCCCGAGGTGTACCCGGAGATCGTGAAGTACGCGTACCGCCCGATCGCGTTGGCCGAGGTGCGGCACGCCGTCTGGCGGCAGAACGACGGAACACCGCCGCCCGACAGCGACGCCACGTTCGGCTTGTACCCGTCCTTCGCCTTCTCCGCGCCCGCCCGGCCGTCGAAGACGGCGACGCCGATGGTGACCGCCACGCCGTCCCGGGAGAAGGTGGCGCGCAGCAGCTTGCGGCACCCGTTGCCGCTGAGCACCGACCCCAGGGCGCCCTGGGTGCCCGCCGCGCAGCTCGCCGTGGAGGAGGTCGCCGCCTTCGCGTACGAGCGGCCCTCCTTCGCGGCCTCCTCGTCGGGGAAGAGCGTCCTGGCGCTCAGCGGCGCCTTGTCCCGCTTCGCGTCGGAGATGATGTCCAGCGGCTTGGGCGGCGCCGGGGGAGCGACGTTGGAGAACGACGGCTCGGGTGACTGCGACTCGCGCGGCAGCGTCGGCTGCGAGGGCAGGTGCTTCGCCGAGTCGTCCGAGGAGCCGCCGCCATCGTTGCTGCTGACCACCGCCGTGGCGACCATCGCCCCGACGGCCGCCGTCGCGAGCACCGCGCCCCCGATGAAGAGCCATCGGCGGCGCCGGCCGCGCGCGGCGGTGTGATCTGCCATAGCGGCCCAGTCCGGCGTCGACGGCCGAGACGACTGAGGCGGCTGAGATCCCCCGGGCCCGTACGGCCCCCCTTGCCCAAAGCTCATGGCGCGCATCCTAATCCCGGCAGGTGACACCGGGGACCCGTCGGGGACCGGGTGACAGCTGGGGGAGGCGTTTTGACCCCCGTGGGTGCGGGCCGGTATTCTGCCAGTTCGTTATGCGTATTGGCTTGCTCGTTCTCACGTGAGTGGCCGTTACGCCGGTTCACCGGGCCGATGACCAGCGGCAGGCACTCGGAATGCGTCACCGAGGTGCGGCCAGGGCTGTCGTGATCGTCCGGGTGGCCTTGTCAGGACCACACTCACTGAAGAAGCGAAGGCTACGACCGTGCGTACGTACAGCCCCAAGCCCGGCGACGTGCAGCGTCAGTGGCACGTCATCGACGCCACCGACGTTGTCCTCGGCCGTCTGGCTACCCAGGCCGCCACCCTCCTCCGGGGGAAGCACAAGCCGGTGTACGCGCCGCATGTCGACGCGGGTGACTTCGTTGTCATCATCAACGCCGACAAGGTGCACCTCTCCGGCAACAAGCGGACCCAGAAGATGGCGTACCGCCACTCGGGCTACCCCGGTGGTCTGCGCTCCGTCCGCTACGACGAGCTGCTGGACAAGAACCCGGAGAAGGCCGTCGAGAAGGCCATCAAGGGCATGCTCCCGAAGAACACCCTGGGCCGTCAGATGCTCTCGAAGCTGAAGGTGTACTCGGGCGACCAGCACCCGCACGCTGCTCAGCAGCCGGTCCCGTTCGAGATCACCCAGGTCGCGCAGTAAGTCCGGCCACCCCCTAAGACGAAGAGAAGCTGAGGAGCATCGTGGCCGAGACCACCGCCGAGACCCCCCTCGATGTCGAGGAGTACACCACCGAGAGCGTGGAGACGATCGAGTCGGAGTACACCTCCGAGTCGCTCGCCTCGCGTTTCGGGGACCCGCAGCCGGCCGCCGGCACCGGGCGCCGCAAGAACGCCGTGGCCCGTGTCCGCATCGTGCCGGGCAGCGGCCAGTGGAAGATCAACGGTCGCACCCTTGAGGAGTACTTCCCCAACAAGGTGCACCAGCAGGAAGTCAACGAGCCCTTCAAGGTGCTCGAGCTGGACGACCGCTACGACGTCGTCGCCCGCATCGCGGGTGGTGGCGTCTCCGGCCAGGCCGGTGCGCTGCGCCTGGGCATCGCCCGCGCGCTGAACGAGGCGGACGTGGACAACAACCGCGGCCCGCTCAAGAAGGCCGGCTTCCTGACCCGTGACGACCGCGCCACCGAGCGCAAGAAGTCCGGTCTGAAGAAGGCCCGTAAGGCGCCGCAGTACAGCAAGCGTTAATCCGCTTCACCACGCGGTTCGGCGGCTTCCGCCGCTCGTCGACACGCCCCGGCGGCACCACCCGTGCCTCCGGGGCGTTCGGCTATCGCCACCAGGGGGCGTATACCTACAGGCAAGCGTCTATCAATCTCCACGCAAGCTTCTGCCCCCACAGCTCGTAATCTCGGAGGACACCAGTGGGACGACTCTTCGGTACGGATGGTGTGCGCGGCGTCGCGAACGCCGATCTGACGGCTGAGATGGCGCTCGGCCTGTCGGTCGCGGCGGCGCACGTGCTCGCCGAGGTGGGAACCTTCGAGGGCCATCGGCCGGTGGCGGTGGTCGGGCGGGACCCACGCGCGTCCGGGGAGTTCCTGGAGGCCGCCGTGGTGGCGGGGCTCGCCAGCGCGGGCGTGGACGTGCTGCGGGTGGGTGTCCTGCCGACGCCTGCCGTCGCCCACCTGACCGGCGCGCTCGACGCGGACCTCGGCGTGATGCTCTCCGCCAGCCACAACCCGATGCCCGACAACGGCATCAAGTTCTTCGCCCGCGGCGGCCACAAACTCGCCGACGAGCTGGAGGACCGCATCGAGACCACCTGCCGCGCGCACGCCTCCGGCGAGCCGTGGGACCGGCCCACCGGCGCCGGGGTCGGCCGGGTGCGCGACTACGCGGAGGGCTTCGACAACTACGTCGCCCACCTCGTCGACGCCCTCCCCAACCGCCTCGACGGACTCAAGGTCGTCATCGACGGCGCCCACGGCGCCGCCTCCCGGGTCTCCCCGGAGGCGTTCGCCCGCGCCGGGGCCGAGGTCGTGACGATCGGCGCCGAGCCGGACGGCCTCAACATCAACGCCGGCTACGGCTCCACCCACCTGGCGCGGCTCCAGGCCGCCGTCGTCGAGCACGACGCCGCCCTCGGCGTCGCCCACGACGGCGACGCCGACCGCTGCCTGGCCGTGGACTCCGTCGGCCGCGAGGTCGACGGCGACCAGATCCTCGCCGTCCTCGCCCTCGCCATGCGCGAGGCGGGCACGCTGCGCGGGAACACCGTCGTCGGCACCGTCATGTCGAACCTCGGCTTCAAGCTCGCCATGCAGCGCGAGGGCGTCGAGCTGGTCCAGACGGCGGTCGGCGACCGCTACGTCCTGGAGGAGATGAAGGAGCACGGCTACGCCCTCGGCGGCGAGCAGTCCGGCCACGTCATCGCCCTCGACCACGCCACCACCGGCGACGGCACCCTCACCGGCCTCCTCCTGGCCGCCCGCGTCGCCGCGACCGGCCGCACCCTGGCCGACCTCGCCGGGGTGATGGAGCGCCTGCCGCAGGTGCTGATCAACGTCCCCGACGTCGACAAGTCCCGCGTCGCCAGCAGCGCCGACCTGGCCGCCGCCGTCGCCGAGGCCGAACGCGAACTGGGCGAGACGGGCCGCGTCCTGCTCCGCCCCTCGGGCACGGAGCCCCTGGTCCGCGTCATGGTCGAAGCCGCCGACATCGACCAGGCCCGCTCGGTGGCCGGCCGCCTGGCCGACGCCGTGAAGTCGGCCCTGGGCTAGCCGCCGGGCCCGCGGCCCCATGCTCCGCCGGTTTTGAGCCAGCTGCCCTCAACCGCAGGAGGGGCTGGATTCCCAGCCCCTCCAGGCACCCCCAGCGGTAACTGGGGGAAGCTTGAGCAGCCGGGCCCGGGGCGGAGATGCCCACCCCCAGCCCCTCCGGCGTTTGAGGAGCGGTGTCTGGGCGGAGCCCCAGCCGGGTCCGGGGCGGAGATGCCCCACCCCAGCCTCTCCGGCGTT
>NZ_RIBZ01000715.1:0-7707 GCF_003721215.1 Streptomyces botrytidirepellens | reverse complement strand
CGGCGCGGCCCTCCGGCGCGCCCAAGCCGAGGTCCGCGAGCTCCGGGCCCGGGTCGCCGCGTCCGAACAGCGGGCCGCCTCCGCGGAGCAGCGGGCCGCCGCGTCCGAGCGGCGGATCGCCGCCGCGGAGCGGGAGCTCGACCACACCGTCGGCACCGCGTTACCCGCCCTCGTCGAGCAACTGCGCGGCCGGGTCCCGGCGGACCAGGCCCTGGCCGGGATCGAGCGGCCCGCCACCGGCCCGCTGCGCGCCCTGCTGGAGACCATGGGCGGCGAGCTGTCCCGGGAGCGGCAGAAGCGCACCGAGATGGTGGCCGCGTTCCGCAGCATCGCCGGTCGCCTCCAGGCGCTGGTCGCCGGAAACCTCGCCCGGCTGCGGGAGATGCAGGACCGCTACGAGGCCGACGCCCTCGACGACCTCTTCCAGCTCGACAGCACCGCCTCGCAGACCGGCCGGATGGCCGACCGCATCGCCGTCCTCACCGGCGCGCTGTCGGGGAAGCACTGGCCCAGGCCCATCGTCATCTGGCGGGTGCTGCGCGCCGCCACCTCCCGCATCGAGGGGCTGGAGCGGGTGCAGATCCGCTGCACCAGCGAACAGGCCGTGGTCGGCGCCGCGGCCGAGAAGGTGATCACGCTCCTCGCCGAGCTGATCGACAACGCCGTCAGCTTCTCGCCGCCCTCCACCGCCGTGAACGTCTACGTCCAGGAGGTCCCGCGCGGGATCGCCGTCGAGATCGCGGACAGCGGCCTGGCCATGCAGCCCGACATGCTCGCCCGGGCGCAGCAGGCGGTCGCCGCCGATCCGTCCAGCATGCTGAAGCTGTCCGGCACCCGGCAGGGTCTGCTGGTGGTGGGCATGATCGCCCGCAAGTTCGGGCTGCGCGTCAGCTATCAGGCGTCCGCGACCGGCGGTACGGCGGTCACCGTACTGATCCCGCAGCAGCTCCTCACCGAGCCCCGCGCCGACCACCACGCCCCGGGCCACCACGCCGCGGTCGCCCCCACTCCCGAGCGCCGCGCCTCGGTCCGCCCCAACGCCGCGCCGCCGCTTCCCTCCCGCAGGCCCCCCTCGCCCCCGCCCGAGGAGCGGTCCGGGGCCCATCCGCTCACCCCCGAGGGGCTGCCGAGGCGCCGTCGCAAACAGGTCGAGTCCGGCACCGAGCGGGCTGCCCAGCCCCCGGCGCCGCCACCTCCCGTACGTAAGAAGCCCGCGGAGGCGGGGAACCGGTTCGGCTCGTTCCACACCGCCGTCAAGCAGGACCGCACTCGCACGACACCACGCTCGGAAGGCACGACCTGATGAACCCGCATGATCTCGACTGGAAGCTCGACGCCCTGCTGGCGAAGACTCCGGGGGCGCGGCACGCGCTCGCGGTGTCCAACGACGGGCTCGTCATCACCCACTCCTCCGACCTGTCCCAGTCGGAGGCGGAGACGCTGGCCGCCATCGCCTCCGGGATCCAGAGCCTGGCCAGAACGGTGTCGACCAAGTTCGGCGACGGCACCGGCAGCGTGGAGCACTCCCTGGTCGCGGTCGGCGGCGGGCTGCTGATGACCGTCGAGGCGGGCGAGGGCGCCCATCTCGCGGTGCTGGCCCGGGAGGACGCCGATCCCGGGATCGTCGGCAACAGCATGTCCGTACTGGTCGACGGCCTCCTCGCGTACATCACCTCGCCGCAGCGCGTGCCCGGGGAGGAGGGCGGCGCGACGGCATGATGCGCTGGGACGTCCATGAACAGCCCGACCGGCTGTTCGCCGCGACGGGGGGACGTAGCCGCGCGTACACGGAGTTCGATCTGGTGTCCCTGGTCGTCAGCGAATCCGAACCGGCCGCGGGCATGGCCCCGGAGGCGGTTCAGATCCTGCGGCTGTGCCGCCATCCGATGGCGCTGGTGGAGGTCTCCGCGCGGTTACGCATGCCCGTGGGCGTCGTCGCGATCCTGCTGTCCGATCTGCTCGCCGAGGGCCGGATCTCGGTCCGCCATCCCAGCAGCGGGGCCGGTGGCGGCGGGTCGTCCGCCCCGCGGGGCGTGGCGGCCGCCCCGGCGCGGCTGCCCGACACCGGCCTGGTCCGAGAGGTTCTCGTTGCACTCAAAAATCTCTGACACGGCCGACGCCGAGGTCCCCTCGGATGATGCCGAGGCTCCTCTGGCCGACGTCGAGGCCCCGTTGAGCGATACGGCCCGGGACGCGGTGAAGATCGTGATCTGCGGCGGCTTCGGCGTCGGCAAGACGACCTTCGTCCGGGCCGTCAGCGAGATCGACCCGCTGACGACCGAGGCCGTGATGACCGAGAAGGGCGTGGGAGTCGACGACGTGGCCGGGGTGGAGGGCAAGTCGGTCACCACGGTCGCCTTCGACTTCGGCCGGATCAGCGTCACCGAGCGGATCGTGACGTATCTGTTCGGCGCCCCCGGGCAGGACCGCTTCCGGTTCCTGTGGGACAACCTGTTCCTGGGCGCCTGGGGCGCGGTGGTCCTGGTGGACACCCGGCGGCTGGCGGACTCGTTCCCCGTCATCGACCACCTGGAGCGCAAGGGGCTGCCGTTCGTCGTCGCCCACAACCGCTTCGACGACAGTCCGGACCACACCCTCGACGCCATACGCGGCGCGCTCGATCTCGCGGACGGGATACCGCTGGTCGCCTGCGACGCCCGTTCCCACACCTCGGGCAAGGACGTCCTGGTGGCGCTGCTCGACCATCTGCACACCCTGTCCGCCGCCCAGGAGGCCGCTTCGTGACCCAGCCGACCTCACCGTCCGAACCATCCGAACCGTCCGACGAACCCGGCACACCGGACGAGCCGGGATCAAGCGGCGGACCCGGCGCGCCCACCGAACCGGAGCCCGCCGCCATCGAGCGGCCCGCGTCCCACGAGGACGCCGTCGAGCTGTTCGGCCCGCGCTTCCAGGACACGCCCGCCGAGGTGTACCGGGAGCTGCGGAACACCTACGGACCGGTCGCGCCCGTGCTGCTCCCCGGCGGCGTCCCCGCCTGGCTGGTCCTCGGCTACCGCGAGCTGCTGCGCGTCACCGAGAACACCAAGGTGTTCGGGCGCGGTTCGGCCCGCTGGAAGCTGTGGCCGCAGATCCCGCCGGACTGGCCGCTGCGTCCCATGGTCGAGGACAACGGGTCGCTGCTGTACCGGGAGGGCGACGATCACCGCAGGCGCGCCGGAGCGGTCGGATCGGCCCTCGAAGCGGTCGATCTCAATCAGATGCAGGACGCCACCCAGTCGTTCGCGCAGGGTCTGATCGACAAGCTGAGCGAGGGCAGCCGGGCGGACCTGGTCGCCGACTACGCCCATCCGCTGCCCGTGCTCGCCCTCAGCCGGGTCCTCGGCCTGTACGACGCCGAGGGCGTCGCGCTGGTGAAGGCGATCAACGACATGGTCGACGGCGGCCCCGACGCCCTGCGCGGGCAGATCGAGGTGCGCGGCACCATCGAGCGGCTGGTGGCCCGCAAACGCGCCGACCCCGGCCCGGACGCCACCTCCCGGATGATCGCCGACCGCGCCGGTCTCACCGACCAGGAGGTGGTCGAGGACCTGATGGTCCTCACCCTCGCCGGACACCAGCCGTGCACGGACTGGATCGGCATGACCCTGTGGCTGCTGCTCACCGACCACGAGTACGCCGCCGACATGGGCGGCGGCCGCCGCTCGGTCCGCCAGGCCATGCACCAGGTGCTGCGCGACCACACCCCGGTGCAGATCTTCGCGGGCCGCTTCACCACCCAGGACACCGTCCTGGGCGCGACCCGCATCCCGGCCGGGGACCTGGTGCTGCTCGGGCTCGCGGGGGCCAACACCGACCCCTATATCCGTCCGCAGGCGGGCGGGGCGGCGGGGCCGGAGGGCCACAACGCCTATATGTCGTACAGCCACGGCGAACACCGCTGCCCGTACGCGGGGCAGTGGATCGCCGAGGTCGTCGCCCACACCGCCGTCGAGACGCTGCTGGAGCACCTGCCGGACGTGGAGCTGGCCGTGCCCGCGGACGAGTTGCGCTGGCGCCCCTCGCCCTGGCTGCGCGGCCTGACCTCGCTGCCCGTCACCTATACGCCCGCCCACTCATACACCGGAGGCTTCGGTTGGGACTGACTGAGGACCGCCCCGTTCTGCTCGACCCGACGATCCGTACGTCCGCTGAGGAGAGCGAACTCCTCTACGCCGCGGGTCCCGTGGTCCGGGTGGAGCTGCCCGGCGGGGTGCCCGCCTGGGCCGTCACCCATGACGCGCCCGCGCGCGAGGTCATGCGCGACAGCCGCTTCGTGAAGGACATCAACCGGTGGGGTGCCTGGAAGCGCGGTGAAATCCCCGCGGACTGGCCGCTGATCGGCCTGGTCGACCTGGGGACCTCCCTGGTCAGCACGGACGGTGCCGAGCACCGGCGGCTGCGCAGGCCGGTCGCCCGGGAGTTCACCCCGCAGCGGGTGGAGGCGCTCCGCGGCCGCGTCGAGGAGATCACCCGCGAACTGCTCGACCGTACGGAGCGGGCGGCCGAGGGCTCGGGCGGGGTGGTGGACCTCAAGGACACGTTCGCGTTCCCGCTGCCCATCACGGTGGTCGGTGAGCTGTTCGGCATGCCGACCGACTGGCACCGGCCGCTGCGGGAGCTGTACGACAGCTTCTTCGACGACAAGGCCGCCCCCGAGACCGTCCTCGCCACCCTCCAGGGGCTGTACGGCTACATCGCCCGACTGGTCCGGCTCAAGCGCGACGAGCCCGGCGCCGACCTCACCAGCGCGCTGCTGTCGGAACTCGGCGACGAGCCGTCGGAGGAGGCCGTCGAGGAGCTGATCGCCACCATCCAGGTCATGATCACGGCCGGGCACGAGACCAGCGTCCACCTGATCGTGAACGCCGTGCGGTCACTGCTGGGCGACCCCGCACAGCTCGACCTCGTCCACACCGGCCGCTACAGCTGGGACGACGTGGTCGAGGAGAGTCTGCGGCTGGACTCCCCGACGCTGAACTTCCTGTTCCGCTTCGCCACCGAGGACATCGACATCGCCGGAACCCTCGTCCGCGAGGGGGAGGGCGTGGTCATCAGCTACGGCGGCATGGGCCGCGACCGTGTCCAGCACGGCGCGGACGCCGACCGCTTCGACATCTCCCGCCGCCCCCGGCACACCTCCTTCGGCCACGGCCCGCACAGCTGCCCGGGCTCGGCTCTCGCCCGGCTGGAGACCACCATCGCGCTGCGCGAACTCTTCGCCCGGTTCCCCGGTCTGCGGCTCGCCGATCCGGACGGGACGCCGGAGCGCTCCCCGTCGGTCATCGTCAACGGCCACCGGGAGCTGCCGGTGCGCCTGGGCTGACCGCGGGCCTTACGGCCAGAGCAACTCGCGCCGCCAGCCGCCGCGTTCCTCCGGGGCGCGGCGGTAGCGGAGCCGGACGTGCCGGCGCCGCGCCTCCTCCTGGTAGAACTCCACCTCGTCCGGCTCCAGGACGTACAGCGTCCAGGTGGGGGCGGAGGCGTCCCGGTCGCGTTCGGCCCGCTCGTACGCGTCCTCGAAGGCCCGCTCCAGGTCCTCGTACGCACTGAGCACCGCGCTCTGCCGCCCCGCCCCGGCCAGCGCCGCCGCCAGCGCGGCGGGGGAGCGGCCGCGCAGGTCCGCCGCGCTCTCCTCGGGCCCGGCCTCCGTGACGCGCCCGCCGATCCGGACCTGCCGTCCGCTGCGCATCCAGTGGAAGCCCAGCGACGCGTACGGGTGCTCGGCCAGCTCGCGGCCCTTGCGGCTGGTGCGGTGGGTGCCGAAGTGCCAGCCGTGGGCGTCGGCGTCGTGCAGCATCACCGTGCGCAGGGACGGGCGGCCGTCCGCGCCCGCGGTGGCGAGCATCATCGTGTGCGGGCCCGGTTCGCCGCCCTCGGCGGCCTCGCGGAGCCACCGCCGGAAGAGCGGAAGCGGTGCGTCCGGAGCCTGGGCGGGGTCGAACACGGGCAGCTCGCCCGCGTGCGGGACGCGCAGGCCCCGCAGCAGCTCCCGGAAGGCCTCATCGTCATGTGCGTCGCTCATCGGGTCCCCATCCGATCACCCGGTGCCGGTCCGGGCAAGCGGAAGGGCTGCGCCGCTCAGCCGCGGCCGAGCACCACCGTGCCCGACGAGCAGAACCAGCCGCCCGTCCCCGACGCCACGGCCAGCTCCGGCAGCCGCCCGCCCGCCTTGCGCACCTGCCGGGCCCCCGCCTCGCCGCGCAGCTGCCGTACCGCCTCGACCAGCAGGAACAGCCCGCGCATCCCGGGGTGGCAGGCGGACAGGCCGCCGCCGTCGGTGTTGACCGGCAGCGCGCCGCCGAGCGTCAGCCGCCCGTCCGCCGCGAACGCGCCGCCCTCGCCCTTGGCGCAGAAGCCGAGGTCCTCGAGGGTCACCAGGGTCATGTAGGTGAACGCGTCGTACAGCTCCGCCACATCGATCTCCGACGGCCGCACCCCCGCCCGCGCGAAGGCGTCGCGCCCGGAGGCCGCCGCGGGCGAGACGGTGAAGTCGTCCCACTCCGACATGGCCGAGTGCGAGACGGCGGTGCCCGAGCCCAGCACCCACACCGGCGGCCGGGCGGTGTCCGCGACGAGGTCCTCGGCCGCCAGCAGCACCGCGCAGCCGCCGTCCGAGCGGATGCAGCAGTGCAGTGTGGTGAAGGGGTCGGCGATCATCGGCCCGCTCAGCACGTCGTCGACCGTGATCGGTTCCCGGAACATCGCGTCCGGATTGTGTGCGGCGTTGGCGCGTGCCTGCACGGCGATGTCCGCGAGCTGTTCGAGTGTGGTGCCGTACGCGTGCATGTGGCGGCGCGCGGCCATCGCGTACTTGGCGACGAGGGTGTGGCCGTACGCCACCTCGAACTGGTGCGGCCCGCGCGCCCCGAAGGAGAGGTTCGCGGTCCGGCGGCCCGCCCGGATGTCGGCGCGGGCGGTCGAGCCGTAGACGAGGAGGACGGCGCGGGCGTGCCCGGCGGCGATCGCGTCCGCCGCGTGCGCCGCCATGACCTCCCAGGTGGCGCCGCCGACGGCGGTCGAGTCGGTCCAGCCGGGCCGCAGCCCCAGGTACTCGGCCACCTCCACGGGCGCCAGCGTGCCGAGCCCCGCCGAGGCGAAGCCGTCCACCACGGACCGGTCGAGACCGGAGTCGGCCAGCGCCCGGCGGGCGGCCTGGGCGTGCAGGGTGTAGGGGGTGGGGCCGTCGACGCGGCCGCAGTCGGCGAGGGCGACGCCGACGACGGCGACCTTGCGAGGGGCAGGCGTCATGTATCTGACGGTACATCAGATTGCTGCGTTAGTATGACGGGTCGTCAGGAACGGGAGGTCCGATGGATGCCGCGCTCAGCGAGGAGCAGGAGGAAATCCGGCGCACCCTGCGCGAACTGCTGCGGGGGCGGTGCGGCGGCGACGAGGTCAAGACGGCCGTCCGCACCGCGGCCGGATACGACGAGGCGTTGTGGGAACACCTCGCGCGCGAGCTGGGCCTTCCCGGTCTCGCCCTGCCCACCGCGTACGGCGGCGTCGGCTGCGGGCCCGTCGAGCTGGCGCTCGCCTCGGAGGAGGCCGGCCGCGCGCTGCTGCCCTCGCCGCTGCTGGCCACCGCCGTGCTCGCCGCGCCCCTGGTCGCCGCCCTCGGGACCGCCGCACAGCGTGCCGCGCTGCTGCCGCGGATCGCGGGCGGCGAGCTGACCGCGGCGCTCGCGGTGCCGGGCCGGGCGCTGT
>NZ_RIBZ01000716.1:0-7698 GCF_003721215.1 Streptomyces botrytidirepellens | reverse complement strand
GGCCGGATGCCGATGCGGCGTCGGCCCGGGCGTCGGCACAGGCGTCGGCCCGGGCGTCGGCCCGGGCTTCGGCGTGCGGCGCGGTCATCGGTCGGCTCCCGCCCCGGCCTTCTCCCGCTGCTGCCCGCTGCCGGGGCCGCCGCCGTCCGCGTCCTTGCCGGGCAGGAACGCCGCCACGACCAGCGCGCCGAACAGGGCGACACCGGACGAGCCGAGCGCGGTGAGGTGCATCGCGTGGATGAAGGAGTCGTGTGCGGGGCCCAGCAGCGCCTGGCCCGAGGGCCCCATGCGCTCGGCGAGGGCGACGGTGGCCTCGATGGACTCGCCCGCCGAGTGCCGTGCGGAGGCGGGCAGCCCGGGGACGGCGGCGAGGGTGTCCTGGATGCCCTCGCGGTACGTGGCGGAGAGCACCGAGCCGAGGACGGCGACCCCGAGCGCACCGCCGACCTGCCGGAAGGTGTTGTTCAGGGCCGAACCGGAACCGGCCTTCTCACGCGGCAGCGCCTGCATGATCGCGGTGGTGACCGGGGGCATGATGTGCGCCATTCCCGCGCCCTGGAAGAAGAAGAGCACCTCCAGCACCCACAGCGGCGAGTCGGTCTCCAGCAGCAGGAACCCGGCCATGGTGGCGGCCACCAGCAGCATCCCGCCCGTGCACACCGCGCGGGCGCCGAAGCGCTCCACGACCAGCCGGGCGCGCGGCGCGAACAGCAGCTGCGCGACGGCCAGCGGCAGGAGCAGCAGCCCGGAGTCCAGGGCGCTGAAACCGCGCACGCTCTGGATGTAGAAGACCATGAAGAAGGTCACGCCCATGAGCGCGAAGAAGACCAGCGCGACGGCGGCGATGGCGGCCGAGAAGGCGGGGTTCCGGAAGTAGTCGATGTCGATGGCCGGGTGGTCGCTGCGCTTCTCGTGCCAGACGAACAGGCCCAGGACGAGGAGTCCGGCGCCGATCGTGGCCAGCACCTGGGCGTCGGTGAAGTCGGCGAGCTGGCCGCCCTTGATGATGCCGTACACCAGCAGCACCAGACCGACCACGGACAGCAGCACGCCCAGCGGGTCCAGCCGTCCGGGCGCCGGGTCCCGGGAGTCGGGGACGAGCAGCACCATCGCGACGATCCCGGCGGCGACGACGGGGACGTTGACGAAGAAGACCGAGCCCCACCAGAAGTGCTCCAGCAGCAGACCGCCGGTGATCGGCCCGATGGCGATGGCGAGGCCGACCGCGGCGACCCAGATGCCGATGGCCTTCGCCTGCTCCTCGCGCTCGAAGACGTTGACCAGGATGGCCAGGGTGGCGGGCATCACGAAGGCCGCACCCAGGCCCATCAGCGCCCGGAAGCCGATCAGCTCCCCGGGCGAGCCGGAGAAGGCGGCGAGCACCGAGCCGATGCCGAACACGGCCATGCCGCCGAGCAGCACCTTCTTGCGGCCGAGCCGGTCGCCGAGGAGCCCTGCGGTGAACAGCAGCCCCGCGAAGACCAGCGTGTAGGCGTTGATGGCCCACTCCAGCTGGCTCTGGGTGGCGCCGAGACCGATGGGCTTCGGGGTGGCGATGGTCTTCATCGCCACGTTGAGTATCGAGTTGTCCAGGACGACGACCAGGACGCTGATCATGAGGACGACCAGGATCGCCCACCGTCTGCGGTGGATCGCCTCGGCGGAGGGTGCTGCTGCCATGCGGCCCAGGCTAAGACCGTTTCGATACGGCCCCGTCTCGTATTGGGAACTCTTTGCGAGCTTTTGTCCATCGAATACCCATACGGGATCGGCGTGGCCCCACTTTCGCCCCGTCGGGAGGCGTGCCAGCATGGGGGTGGTCCGGGGACGCCGTCAGGGCGCCTCGAGATGACGAACAGGAGCCGTCGTAATGACGCACGTCAGCCCTGCGCGCAAGCCACAAAATCCGGAAGGGCAGCCGTCGAAGGCGCTGTACGGCGGGACGACATCCCGCCGTATCACCGTCCGCGACATCGCCGCCGCCAAGGAGCGCGGCGAGAAGTGGCCCATGCTCACCGCGTACGACGCGATGACCGCCTCCGTCTTCGACGAGGCGGGCATCCCCGTCATCCTGGTCGGCGACTCGATGGGCAACTGTCATCTGGGCTACGAGTCCACCGTGCCCGTCACGATGGACGAGGTCGCCCTGCTGTCCGCCGCGGTCGTACGCGGCACCAAGCGCGCCCTCGTCGTCGGCGACCTGCCCTTCGGGTCGTACCAGGAGGGCGCGGTCCAGGCCCTGCGCAACGCCACCCGGCTGATCAAGGAGGCCGGGGTGGGCGCGGTCAAGCTGGAGGGCGGCGAGCGCTCCGGCCACCAGATCGAACTGCTCGTCCAGTCCGGCATCCCGGTCATGGCGCACGTCGGCCTCACCCCGCAGTCCGTCAACGCGTACGGCGGCTACCGGGTGCAGGGGCGCGGCGAGGAGGCCGCCCAGCAACTGCTGCGCGACGCCAAGGCCGTGCAGGACGCGGGCGCCTTCGCCGTCGTCCTGGAGCTGGTCCCGGCCGAGCTGGCCGCCGAGGTCACCCGCTCGCTGCACATCCCGACCATCGGCATCGGCGCGGGCGTGGAGTGCGACGCCCAGGTGCTGGTGTGGACGGACATGGCGGGCCTGACCGGCGGCCGGGTGCCGCGCTTCGTGAAGCAGTACGCGCAGATGCGGGAGGTGCTGGGCGACGCGGCCCGCGCCTTCGCCGAGGACGTCGTCGGCGGGGCGTACCCGGCCGAGGAGCACTCGTTCCACTGAGCACTCGTTCCGCTGAGCGCTCGTTCCGCTGGGACACAGAGCCATCGCGGTACATCGACAGCCCGCCGACCGTCCCCCGTCGGCGGGCTGTCTGCTGCTTGTCGGTGATCTGTCGGCGGCGGGTGTCACGCTGAGGACATGACGCGACAGGAACACAAGATCAGGGACGGCAACGCCGTCGAAGTACGGGGGCTGGTCAAGCACTTCGGCGACACCAAGGCGGTCGACGGGGTGGATCTGGACGTGCCGGAAGGCACCGTCCTCGGTGTGCTCGGCCCCAACGGAGCCGGGAAGACCACCCTCGTCCGCTGTCTGTCCACCCTGCTGGTGCCGGACGCAGGCACCGCCGTCGTGGCGGGGTACGACGTGGTGCGGCAGCCGAGGCAGCTGCGCCGCACGATCGGTCTGACCGGGCAGTACGCCTCGGTCGACGAGAAGCTCTCCGGCTGGGAGAACCTGTACATGATCGGGCGGCTGCTCGATCTGTCCCGCAAGGAAGCCCGCTCGCGCGCGGACGCCATGCTGGAGCGGTTCTCGCTGACGGACGCCGCGAAGCGGGCCGCGTCCACCTACTCCGGCGGTATGCGCCGCCGGCTGGACCTGGCCGCCTCCATGATCGGCCGCCCCGCGGTGCTCTATCTGGACGAGCCGACGACCGGTCTCGACCCGCGCACCCGCAACGAGGTGTGGGACGAGGTCAAGCGCATGGTCGCCGAGGGCTCCACGGTGCTGCTGACCACCCAGTACATGGAGGAGGCCGAGCAGCTGGCGCACGACCTCACGGTCATCGACCGCGGCAAGATCATCGCCGAGGGCCGGGTGAACGAGCTGAAGGCCAAGGTCGGCGGGCGCACCCTCCAGATCCGCCCCTCCGACCCCGGTGAGCTGAACCGCATGGTCGGCGCCATCGCGCAGGCCGGGCTCGACGGCGTCGGCGGCGCGACCGCGGACGTGGAGGAGGGCCTGGTCAACGTGCCGATCGTCAGCGACGAGCAACTGACCGCGGTGATCGGGCTGCTCGGCGAGCGCAACTTCGCGATCGCCGGGATCGACACCCATCTGCCCAGCCTGGACGAGGTGTTCCTGGCCATCACCGGCCAGAAGACCTCGACCCCCGAGGACAGCAAGAACGACAAGGCCCTTGAGGAGGTTGCGGCATGAGTGCGGCAACGGTCACCGCGTCCGCCAAAAACCTGCCCGACGAGGGGCGGATCGGGCTGCGCGCCAATCTCCGGCACATCGGCGCGCTGGTGCGCCGTAACGCCATGCAGATCAAGCAGGACCCGGAGTCGATGTTCGACGCGCTGATGATGCCGATCGTCTTCTCGCTGCTGTTCACCTATGTCTTCGGTGGCGCGGTGTCGGGCGGCGACCGGGACCAGTACGTCAACTACTTCATCCCCGGCATGATGGCGATGGGCGGGCTCAACATCGCCATGTCGGTCGGCACGGGCGTCAACGACGACTTCCGCAAGGGGGTGATGGACCGCTTCCGTACGATGCCGATCGCCCGCTCCTCGGTGCTGGTCGCCAAGCTGATCGTGGAGACCGGGCGGATGCTGGTGTCCACCCTCATCCTGCTGATCATGGGCTTCATCATGGGCTTCGAGCTGAAGACCGGCCCGGCCGAGCTGGCGGCCGCGGTCGTCCTGGCCCTGGCCTTCGGTTCCTCGCTGACCTGGATCTTCATGCTGCTGGGGCTGTCGCTGAAGACGCCGCAGGCGGTGCAGGGCATCGGCTTCCTGGTGATCATGCCGCTCCAGTTCGGCTCGTCGATCTTCGCGCCGACCGCCACCATGCCGGACTGGCTCCAGTCCTTCACGGACTACAACCCGCTCTCCCAGCTCGCCGACGCGGCGCGGTCGTTGACCAGCGGTCAGGGCCCGATCGCCCATCCGGTGACCGTCGCCCTGGTGTGGGCGGTGGCCATCACGGTGATCACGGCGCCGCTGGCGGTGCGCAAGTTCCGCACCAAGACCTGAGCGAAGGGGTCAGGCGATGGTTTCGACGAGGGCGGCGGCCTCCGGCACGGTGAGGCCGTCGCCCTGCGCGTACGCCCGCTCGTAACTCCCGTCGTCCAGCCAGGCCCGCGCCGCCACCTCGCCCGCCGCCCGGTCCGCCCGCTCGCTGTCGGGAACCCGCTGGATGCCGGGCCGCAGCGCGTCGTACGCGCCGAACAGCCGCGCCGCGAGCGCGGCCCGCTCCGGACCGCCGAGGGCGGCCAGCGCCCGCGCGGCGGTCATCAGCTGGATCACCGGCACCTGCGGGGCGACCACCTGGGACATGAAGTCACCGGTCTTCACGAGCGCCCCCCTGATCCGGGTGAGCGCCTCCCCGGGCTGCCCTTCGAGCAGGTCCAGCCAGGCCATCATCCCCTCGACCAGGCCCTGGAACAGATCGAGCGCCCGGCTGGCGAACTCCTCGTGCAGCAACGCCAGATGCTCCCGGGCCTCGGCCACCCGGCCCGTGGTGCCGCACCGGTGGGCCAGGTGCATCCGGACGTACGACTCGGCCTCGGCGCCCGCCTGCGCCGGCTCCGCCAGCAGCTCGCGCAGGATACGCTCGCCCTCCGCCGCCTCCGGCTCGTCCCCGTGCTCGACGTGCAGCCCCGCCAGCCGGGCCCGGAGCAGCGAGATCTGGGCATGCGCGTCCAGCTCTTCGGCGTAGCGGATCGCCGCGCGGTAGTCGTCGGCCGCGGCCCGGCCGTCGCCGATCAGCTCCAGGGTCTCGCCGCGCCCGGACAGCGCCTCGGCCACGCCCCAGGCGTCACCGAGTTCGATGAACAGCTCCAGGCTCTCGTCGGCGTCCCGGCGCGCCTGCTCCCCGGGATCGCCGCCGCTGCGCTGGGTCATCACCTTGGCCCGCATCTGGAGGGTGAAGGCCAGCTCCCAGGTGTAGCCCAGCTTCCGGCTGGTGCGCACCGACTCGTCCACGACCTCCCGCATCAGGGCGAGATCGCCCGTCAGCAGCACCGCGAAGAACCACATGACGCCGGGGACCCGGCAGTTCTGCGGCAGCCCCGGGCGGTAGGCCTCGACGATTCCCCGCATCTCCTGCCGGAACTCGTCGTCGTCCATGGCCCTCATGTTGCCTTCGAGGTTGGCCAGCGCGTACAGCCGCACCCCGCGCCGCGCCTCCTCCAGCATCTCGGGCTCCATCGGCGGCGGGGCGGCCGTGCAGCTCGTGTACAGCGGGGGCGCGGGGGCGACGGGCGGCTCGAACGGGTTGGGGCCCAGCCGCGCCGCGGCCGTCGACCAGTGGCGTCCGTCGCCGCGGTGGCCGCGCAGGTTCCAGAACCAGCCGAGCGACAGCACCAGGCACAGCGCCTCCTGCTCGTCGCCCGCCGCGACGGCCCGGCGCAGCGCGGTGCGCAGGTTCTCGTGCTCGGCCTCCAGCCGGGACAGCCAGACGCGCTGGTCGCGGCCGCGCAGATGCGGGTCGGCGGTACGGGCCAGCTCCCGGTACGCGACCAGGTGCCGCCGTTCCACCGCGGCCCGCTCCCCCGCCTCGTCCAGTCGCGCCGCCGCGTACTCGGCGACGGTCTCCAGCAGCCGGTACCGCATCTCGCCGTCCGCGCCGTCCCCTCCCGGCGCGGCGACCACCAGCGACTTGTCGACCAGGGACCCGAGCAGCGCGGCGACGTCCCGGGGGTCGACCGGGCCCCGGCCGTCCGGATCGCGGCCGTCCGCCGCGCGGTCGTCCGGATCGCGGTCGTCCGCCGCGCGGCCGTCCGGATCGCGGTCGTCCGGATCGCCGCAGACCGCCTCGGCCGCCGGGAGGTCGCAGCCGCCCGCGAAGACCGAGAGACGGGCGAGGACGGTGCGCTCCTGTGCGTCGAGGAGGTCCCAGGACCAGTCGACCACGGCGCGCAGCGTCTGCTGGCGGGGCAGCACGGTGCGGCTGCCGCTGGTCAGCAGGCGGAAGCGGTCGTCCAGGCGGTCGGCGATCTGCCGGGGGTTAAGCAGCCGCAGCCGGGCGGCGGCCAGTTCGACGGCCAGCGGCAGGCCGTCCAGGCGGCGGCAGATCTCGGCGCACGCCGCCGGATCGTCGTCGGTGCGGAAGCCGGGACGGGCCGCCGCGCCCCGCTCCTGGAACAGCCGCAGCGCCACCGGGTCCGGCAGCGGCTCCACCGGGCGCACCAGCTCGCCGGGGACGGCGAGCGGTTCGCGGCTGGTGGCCAGGACGGTGACGCCGGGGCAGCGGGCCAGCAGGGAGTCGGCGAGCCGGGCCGCGGCCTCGACCAAGTGCTCGCAGTTGTCGAGCACGATCAGCATCCGGCGCGGCTCGCAGTGCTCCACGAGCCGCGCGAGCGGATCGTGGGCGGTCGGGTCGGCCGCGGCGCGCAGCCCCTCGGCGGCGCTGCCGCGGATGACGGTCTCGCGCGCGCCGAGCGCGGTCAGCACCGTCTCGGGCACGGTCTCCGGGTCGTCCACGGGGGCCAGCTCGGCCAGCCACACCCCGTCCGGCCAGGCGTCGGCGACCGACTCGGCGGCCTCCTGCGACAGCCGGGTCTTCCCGGCGCCGCCGGGCCCGAGGAGGGTGACCAGCCGGTGTGCGGACAGATCGGTGCGCAGCGCCGCCAGATCGGTCTCCCGGCCGACGAAGCTGGTGAGCCGGGCGCGCAGATTGCCGCCGCGGCGCCCGGCCCGCTGCGGCTCGGGGGCCTTGGGCGGCTCGGGCTGCTCCGGCTCCAGCAGCTCCGCGTGCAGGGCGCGCAGCTCGGGGCCCGGGTCCGCGCCCAGCCGCTCCGCGATCTCCACCCGGATCGCCTCGTACGCCGCCAGCGCCTCCGCGGGGCGGCCGGTGTCCCGCAGGGCGCGGATGCGCAGCGCGTGCAGCGGCTCGTCCAGCGGGTGGGCGTCGCACAGCTCGGCGAGCGCGGGGAGCGTCTGGGCGGCGTTGCCGAGGGCGAGCGCGGCGGCGATGCGGCCGCGCCGCGCGTCCAGCCG
>NZ_RIBZ01000713.1:0-7624 GCF_003721215.1 Streptomyces botrytidirepellens | reverse complement strand
CGGGGGTTCCTCCCCGCCGCGACGGCGCGTGCTCCCATCGGTACGGGCTACTCCGTACGCAGGCCCTCCGGGCGCATCATGCGCCACAGCGGCGGCAGGCTGGCCAGGGTCACCACCAGGATGACGCCCGCGCCGATGCCGGTCATCGCGGCGAGTCCGGCCCAGTCCACGGCGATCCCCTCGCCGACCATCTTCAGCAGCAGGACGCCCAGCGCCAGCCCGCCCGCGATCGACAGCGCGAGACCCAGCACCACCGGGACCGCGGTCTGCCACAGGATCGACCAGCTCAGCGTGGTGCGCCGGGTGCCGAAGGCCACCAGGACCGAGAGCAGCCGCTTGCGGTCCCGCAGTTGCTCCAGTGTGGTCACGATCATGCTGGCCCCGATGAGCAGCAGCGTCGCGGTGGCGCCGATGAACAGGACGTTGCGGATCGCCTGGAACTCGGACGACTGCGACGAGCTGGTGAGCTGCATCACGTCCAGCGTCGGGGCGATCGTCGCGCTGGCGTTGCGTACGTACTCCTCGGCGTCCGGCACCTTCGGGTCCAGCCTGAGCATCGCCACCGCCTGCGGGTCGGACAGGTCCGAGACGTCGAAGGCGCCGGGGGTGGCGAGGATGCCGGAGCGCTGGGCGCCGATCGGGTCCTGCCTGGACTCCACCTCCTTGGCGGAGCGGGGGACCGTCCACAGCGTCGGCTTGTCGGGCGTGGGTATGCCGTCGTCGAAGGCCAGATTGATCTGCGCGCCGGGCTTCGCGAAGGCGTGGTCGGGGCCCGTGTACTCCGGGTCCGCGGTGACGGTGAACACATCGCCGTCCCGGCAGCTCGTGATGTGGGCCAGCTCGCGCAGCGCCGGGCAGTCGGCGACGGTGAGGGAGTCGGTCGGGATGTAGGCCGGGTCCTTCGCCTTGCTGCGCGGGTCGGAGAAGGAGGCCTCGGTGACCCCGAGCACGCTCCGCACGCCCTTGGCCGCGCCGAGCCGTGCGAACGCGTCGCGGGCCTGGGCGCCGTTGTCCACGTTCATGTTCATGACCAGCTGGGCGCGGTTCGGGTCCTGGTTCGTCTCCTCGGTGTTCTGGGCCTCCACGCTCGCGAAGAGCATCTGGAGCGCGATGGCCCCGGCGACCGCCACCGTGATGCCGCTGACCGCGCGTGCCGCGGTGCCGCTGCTGAGCTGGAGCCGGCGGGTGGCGAGCTGCCAGGGCACCGGGCCCTTGCCGAAGCGCTCCACCACGGCCTCGACCAGCCAGGGCAGCAGCGCGGTGGTGCCGATGAGGAGCAGCACGGCACCGGCCGCGGCCTGGTACGGCTTGAGGTCGCTGCCGCCCGAACCGCTCGCCCCGAAGCCGCCCGCGAGCGGAGCCAGCAGCCCGATGCCGAGGAGCGGCAGCAGCAGCCGCCACCACAGCCGCCGCCGCTTGGGGGTGGCGTTCCGTACGACGCCCAGCGGCTCGATGGCGATGGCGCGCAGGGCGAGCAGCGTGACGGCGACGGCCGAGGCGGGCACGGTCAGCACGATCGCCAGGGCGAGCGGGAGGGAGGGCGTGATGTCGGAGGTGAAGAAGCTCAGGCCCATCATCGAGGCGCCGCTGATGGCCTCCCGCACCATCAGGAACAGCGCGGCGCCGACCGCGAGCCCGAGGACCGATCCGAAGAGCGACTCACCGGCGGCGATCCGCCGCGTCATGTGGATGTCGGCGCCGACCAGCCGCAGCGCGGCCAGCCTCTTGTCGCGCCGCTCGCCGCCGAAGCGGGCGGCGGTGGCGATGAAGATGAGCACCGGCAGCAGCAGCACCACACAGCCGATGACGACCAGCAGCACCAGCGCGGGGTCCAGCTCGTCCCCGCTGGTGTCCTGGGCGCCCCAGCGGTCGATGCGGTAGTCGGAGGGGACGCGGTCGAACTGCTCCTGGGGGACGCCCGCGTAGTAGCGGTATTCGGCGGGCCCGGACAGTCCGCTGTCGCCGATCACGCCGATGGTGCGGTACGGGAAGCGGTCCCGGAGCAGCTTGCCCTCGTCGGATGCGAGCAGCTCCTTCAGCGCGGGCGAGACCCACATCTCCCCGGCGGCCGGAAGGCGGCCGATGCCCGGCGGACGGGGCGGACGGTCGCCGTCGGGCGCCATCACCAGGCCCTGGATGTCCTTGTCGTGGTAGTCGGTGTTCGCCATGGCGAGGCGGATCGTGCCGGGGCCCGGCTTCGGCTCCTCCCCGAAGCCGAAGGCGGCGATGGCGTTGTTCCGCTCGTTGCGCCCGGAGTCCATGGAGGGGACGGATGCGGCGATCAGCAGCAGCGTGACACCGAGGCCGACGCCGACCGCCGTCATGATCGTCCGGGCCCAGCTCTCCCGTCCGCCGGTGACCGCGAACCGGCCGCCCATGGCGAGGTCCGCGGCCCAGCGGGCGATGCCGGGGCGCCGCGGCGGCTCGGGGGCCGGGGCCGGGGGCGAGGACCGTACGGCCGTCAGGGTCGCGCGGCCGGTGGTGCCGTCGCCCGGGCTCGTGGGGCCGTCTTTCGGGCCGCTCATCGCACGCCCGCCATGTCCCGCGCCTTGCCGTCGCGCACGACGACCTCGCGGTCGGAGTACGCGGCGACCCGCGCCTCATGGGTGACCAGGACGACCGCGGTACGGGTCTCCCGGGCCGCCTCGGTCAGCAGCTCCATGACCCGCTCGCCGTTGAGGGAGTCCAGCGCGCCGGTCGGCTCGTCGGCGAACAGCACCCGCGGCCCGGTGACCAGCGAACGGGCGACCGCGACGCGCTGCCCCTGACCGCCGGAGACCTCGCCGGGCCGCTTGGCCGCCACGTCGGCGACCTCCAGCCGCTCCATCCAGGACACCGCCCGGGCCTCGGCCTCCTTGCGCTTGACCCCGTTCAGCCGCAGCGGCAGCGCGACGTTCTCCACGCAGGTCAGCTCGGGGACGAGCTGGCCGAACTGGAAGACGAAGCCGAACTCGCCGCGGCGCAGGCTGCTGCGCTCGGCGTCCGACAGGGCGGACAGCTCGCGCCCGCCGTAGTGGACCGCGCCGGAGTCCGGCCGGACGATCCCGGCCAGGCAGTGCAGCAGCGTCGACTTGCCGGAGCCGGAGGGGCCCATCACGGCGACGACCTCGCCGGCGTGGATGGAGAAGTCCGCGCCGTCGAGCGCGGGGGTGGGGCCGTACGACTTGTGCAGGCCGTCGGCTATCAGCAGGGATCCCGCCGGAGTCATGAACGCACCGCCTTGGCGAGTGGGCTGAGGCGGGCCGCGGTGAGCTCAAGCCAGCGCAGGTCGGCCTCGAGATGGAAGAGGGCGTGGTCGCAGATGAGTTGGTCGCTGAGGTCGCCGCCGCGCTTGCGCTGGGTCAGCTCGCGCATCAGCCGCAGGTGTTCCGCGCGCTGGACGTCGAGCAGATCGGCGGCGTCGCGCCCGGTGAGCAGGGCGAGGACGACCTTGGTGTAGAGGACCGACTGGAGGTAGGGCTCGGGCTTCTCGGGCTGCGCGAGCCACTGCTCCACATCGGTGATGCCCGCGTCGGTGATCGCGTAGCGCTTGCGCTCGGGACCGCCCGCGTGCTCGACGCCGTCGACCTCCACGAGGCCGTTCTTCAGGAGCCGGGACATGGTCGAGTAGACCTGTCCGTAGTGCAGCGGGCGGTCATGCCCGAACTTCTCGTCGAAGGCGCGCTTGAGGTCGTACCCGTGTCGTGGGCCGGACTCCAGAAGTCCGAGCAGGGTGTGGCCGATTGACATGCGCGGCACTCTACACCATGCGTATACCTCGTGTGTATAGCTGCGATGAGCGATGTATCTGCGCTGGTCAGCGGCCTACTGCGGGTTCCTGCCCCCGGATTCGCCATCCTCGGGCCCGTCCCCGGCCGCCGGGCGGGGCGGGCGGCCGCGGCGCGGGATCGGACGGGCCGTGCCGGGCAGTCGGCCTGCGTCCGCCAGCGCCTTGCGCAGCAGGAACTCGATCTGCGCGTTGGCGCTGCGCAGTTCCTCGCCCGCCCACCGGGCGAGGGCGTCGTGGACCGCCGGGTCGAGCCGCAGCAGCATCTGCTTGCGCTGCCGCCGCGACTGCCGACCGGCCGCGCCCGCGCCGGACGAGCCCGCTTCGGGCGTGCCCGCTCCGGCGGCGCCCTCCGCGGCCGTGCCCTCCTCGTCCCGGTCCGTCACTGGTAGAGCGTGCCGGTGTTGAGGACGGGCTGCGGAGCGCGGTCGCCGCACAGAACCACCATCAGATTGCTGACCATCGCCGCCTTGCGCTCCTCGTCCAGCTCCACGATGTCCTCCTCGGTGATGCGGGCCAGCGCCGCCTCGACCATGCCGACCGCGCCGTCCACGATCTGCCGCCGGGCGGCGACCACCGCGCCCGCCTGCTGCCGCTGGAGCATCGCGGAGGCGATCTCCGGGGCGTACGCGAGATGGGTGAAGCGCGATTCGATGATGCGGACCCCGGCCGCCTCGACCCGGGCGTGCAGCTCGATCGCGAGCTTCTCGGTGATCTCCTCGGCGTTGCCGCGCAGGGACAGGCCGTCCTCGTCATGGGCGTCGTACGGGTACTCGATGGCGATGTGGCGCACGGCCGCCTCGGTCTGGGTGGCGACGAACTCCAGGAAGTCGTCCACCTCGAACATCGCCTGCGCGGTGTCCTCGACCTTCCAGACCACGACGGCGGCCAGCTCGATCGGGTTGCCGTAGGCGTCGTTGACCTTGAGCACCGCGGTCTCGTGGTTGCGCACCCGGGTCGAGATCTTCTCCCGGCTGGTCAGCGGGTTCACCCAGCGCAGCCCGTCGGTGCGGATGGTGCCGCGGTAGCGGCCGAAGAGCTGGACGACCCGGGCCTCGCCCGGCGCGACCATGTTCAGCCCGCACATGGTGATGATCGACGTGAGGATCACCACGATCCCGGCCACGATCAGCGCGGTGGACCCGGCGCCCTTGTGCTCGGCGGCGACGGCGGCCCCGGCCAGGATCAGCCCGACCCCGGCGATCAGCCCGACCAGGCCCAGCAGCAGGGCGAGGCCGCCGCTGATGTTCTGGGCGGGCCGCTCCCGTACCTGCGGCTCGGGGATGGCCGGTATGTCGGCGGTGGGGGTGGCGGTGTCGGTCATGGAGTCCCCGTTTCTCTTCGAGAGTGTCTAGCAAAGTGATAGCACATTTGGCTTCCTGTGCAACCCTCGGCGGTGCTGGCCCGTCAGTTCCCGTGAGAGACGTGCTCTTTGTCACGTACGGAAAAAGCTCGATCGATGAGTATTTGCCGGTTGTAGCGGTGTTAGCTTCATGAGCTGGCTTGGGTGCGGGGGGCTGATGGACTGGAGCGGCGGGAGAGATGGGTAGAGCGGACGATCGGCGGGCGCGGCAGAAGGGCGCACGCAGGGCCAAGAAGGCCGCCAAGCGGGGGGGTATACGCCGGTTCTTCACCTGGAAGATGGTGTTGGGCTACTTCGTCGCGTTGGGCGCCCTGGCCGTCGGGGGGTTCTTCATCCTGTACATGCTCGTGAAGGTGCCCCCGGCCAACGCCGCGGCGAGGGCGGAAGCCAACATCTACAAGTACAGCGACGGCTCGATCATGGCGAAGGAGGGCTCGGTCAACCGCGAGTCGGTGCCGCTCTCCAAGATCCCCAAGAAGGTGCAGCACACCTTCGTCGCCGCCGAGAACAAGGACTTCTACACCGACTCCGGCGTGTCCTTCTCCGGCACCGCCCGCGGTCTGATCAACACCGCCCTCGGCCGGGGCAAGCAGGGTGGCTCGACCATCACCCAGCAGTTCGTCAAGAACTACTACCTCAGCCAGGAGCAGACCGTCAGCCGCAAGGCGAAGGAACTGGTGATCTCCCTCAAGGTCGACCAGGACCGGTCCAAGGACTACATCCTCCAGGGCTACATCAACACCAGCTACTACGGCCGCGGCGCCTATGGCATCCAGGCCGCCGCCCGTGCGTACTACAACAAGGACGTCGAGAAGCTGACGGTCGCGCAGGGCGCCTATCTCGCGGCACTGCTCCAGGCCCCCAGCCAGTACGACTATTCAACGGCCGGTCCCAACGGCAAGAAGCTGGTCGTGGCCCGCTGGAACTACATCCTCAACAACATGGTCGAGAAGGACTGGCTGTCCCAGAGCGAGCGTGACGGGCTGAAGTTCCAGAAACCCATCGCGCCCCGCCCCATCGCCGGGCTCGACGGCCAGACCGGCTACGTGATCAAGGCAGCCAAGGAGGAGCTGTACAAGGAGGGGGTGGACGAGAAGGAGTTCGAGGCCGGCGGCTGGACGGTCACCCTCAACATCGACAAGAAGAAGCAGAAGGCGCTGGAGAAGGCGGTCCGCACCGAGCTGACGGACAAGCTGGACCCCAAGAAGCGACAGGTCGACAAGGACGCGCAGGCCGGCGCGATCTCCGTGGACCCCAAGACCGGTGGCATCGTGGCGATGTACGGCGGCGCGGGCGCGACCGAGCACTACATCAACAATGCGACCCGTGCGGACTACCAGCCCGCCTCCACCTTCAAGCCGCTCATCCTGGCCTCGGCCTACGAGAACGGCTCGACGACCCAGAACGGCACGCCGATCACGGCGAGCACCCTCTACGACGGCACCAGCAAGCGGCCGGTCAAGGGCAGCGTCACCGCCTTCGCCCCGCCGAACGAGGACGACAAGTCCTACGGCCCGATCAACGTCCAGAAGGCGATGAACAAGTCCGTCAACTCCGTCTTCGCGCAGATGGCGGTGGACGTGGGCCTGGACAAGGTCAAGAGCACCGCCGTGGAGCTCGGCATGAACGGCGACGTGAAGAACGGCTTCGACGTGCGCCCCGCGATGTCGCTCGGCGTGATGGGCGCCAGTCCCAAGGAGATGGCCGGGGTCTACGCGACCCTCGACAACCACGGCAAGAAGGTCACCCCGACGTTCGTGAAGTCGGCCGAGAAGGGCGACACGAAGCCCGAGCTTCCGGACCCGACCAACGGCCAGGCGATCAGCCGTGGCGCGGCCGACTCCGTCACCCAGGTGCTGACCGGTGTGGTCGACGACGGCACCGGCCAGGCCGTGCGCACCCAGGGCCAGGAGATGGCGGGCAAGACCGGCACCTCGGACGACAACAAGTCCGCCTGGTTCACCGGTTACACCCCCGACCTGGTCACCTCGGTCGGCATGTTCGGCGAGGCGAAGGGCGGCAAGCAGGTCACGCTCAAGGGCCTGGCCGGCGGTGGCCGGGTCAACGGTGGTGACTACCCGGCCAGGATCTGGAGCTCGTACATGGGCAGCACCCTGGACGACGACTCGACCACGAAGTTCGACCTGGACACCGAGCTGGACAACGCCCCGCCGCCCCCGCCGACGACGGAGTCCGAGGAGCCCCCGACCACGTCCGCGCCTCCCACGGAGAGCGAGAGCCCGACGCCGAGCAAGAGCCCGACTCCGACCGACTCGCCGACGGCGCCGACCACGCCCGCGACGCCGTCGACCCCGCCGTCCACGCCCCCGACCGCCCCGACCCTCAGCCCCCCGGCCACCCTGCCGGGCGGGGAGAACGGCGGCGGCGACGACGACGGACAAGGCGGCGGCTGACCGATCCGACAGGTCTGACCGATCCGACAGGTCTGATAGCGCTGAACCGAACCGGCCGCCCGGCACCTTGCGTGCCGGGCG
>NZ_RIBZ01000712.1:0-7555 GCF_003721215.1 Streptomyces botrytidirepellens | reverse complement strand
GGCTTGGGGTCGGGCGCGCTCGGCGCCGGGCTCGTCGGACGCGGCTCCGGGGCGGCCTCGGTGGGCGCGGGCTGGCCCGGCTCCGGCGGCGGGGAGGGCACCGGGCGGTGCGCCGGGGAACCGTGCTTCCCGGCCGACGGCGAGGGCTCGGCGCCGGGCTCCGCCTTCGCGGACGCCGACGGCGAACGGCGCTCGCCGCCCTTGCGCTTGTGCCCCTTGGCGTCCCGCGGCGCCACCGTGTACGTGTGCCCCTGGTCGTCCGTACGCACCACCACGCCGCCGCCGGGCTCCGCCGCCCCGCCGCCCTTGTCGGAACCGCCGCGGTGCCGGTCCGGCTTCCCGGGGTCGTCGGAGATGCTCATGCAGCCGCCCAGGGCCAGGGCCCCGGCCACCAGGGTCACCACCACGGCACTCCGCGCCGAGACGCGGGGGGCGCGCGAGGCGCGGGGCGCGTCGGTCCGGGGGGAACGGTCGGTGCGAGGAGCGGGGGTTCCAGACATGCGTGGGACACCTCCAGGCCGCAGGGCTGTGACGCAGTGCCCAACTGGCCCCGCCCCCCTTAGGACACGCGTGCGGCGTAACCCGTGCGCCGGAAGCGGGCGCACACCGGCCGCGACCTCGCGCGCCGGCCCGCCCGCGTCCCCGCCCGCGCCCTCACCCGTAGCCGAGCGCGTGCAGCCGCTCGTCGTCGATGCCGAAGTGGTGCGCGATCTCGTGGACCACGGTCACCTCGGTCTCCTGGACCACGTCCTCGCGGGTCGCGCTCATGCGCAGCGTCGGCCCCCGGTAGATCGTGATCCGGTCGGGCAGGACGCCCGCGTACCACTCGCCGCGGTCGGTGAGCGGCGTCCCCTCGTAGAGCCCCAGCAGCTCGGGGTCGTGGGACGGCGGCTCGTCCTCCACGAACACCGCGACGTTGTCCATCAGCCGTGTCAGCTCCGGCGGGATCCGGTCCAGCGCCTCGGCGACCAGTTCCTCGAACTCCTCGCGCGTCATCTCCAGCACGTGGCCATTGTCGGACAGCCGCGGCCGGAACGGGACGGTCCGCGCCCGGGAATGGTGACCCGGGCGGCCGGGAGCGGCGGGTCGTACGCCCCGGTACGGCGGCCCGGGCGGCGGCGCATACGGGACCTGCGGCCGGGCATACGGGCCCCATGGCCCGCGCCCCGCTCCCCCTCGCCGCCGCCACCGAGCGGCCGCGGCCGGTCTTCCGCGCCGCCGGGCTGGCCGCGGTGACCCTCCTCGGGGCGTGGATGGGGCTGCTGGTCGTCGGGAGCGTCCACGCCTCGGTGGGCCCGATGGACACCCGGATGGCGCTCCGGCCGTCCCTGACCGGCGGCACCGAGATCAACGTCTCCCCGCTCGGCGCCCTCGAACTCCGCAGCCACCACGCCCCGCTCCGCCTCGACGTCGACGTGGACCGGCTGGACCCGATCCGGTCCGCGGCGCTGGTCGACCACCCCGAGCGGCTGTCCGGGCTCCAGGAGGAAGTGGCGGGCGATGTCGTCCGCGGCACCCGGGACCTGGCGGTGCGCTCCTGCGCGGCCGTCGTCTTCGGCGCCACCGCGCTGGGCCTGGCCGTCTACCGCCGCCCGCGCCGGGCGCTGGCCGCGGGCGGCCTCGCGCTGGGGCTGCTGGCCGCCTCGGGAGGCGCCGCGTACGCGACCTGGAACCCGAACTCGGTGCTGGAGCCGCGCTATTCGGGCCTGCTGTCGAGCGCCCCGTCGGTCGTCGGCAACGCGCGCAGCATCGTCAGCGACTTCGACGTGTACCAGCGGGAGCTGGCCCGGCTGGTGACCAATGTCACGCAGCTGTACGAGGCGACCTCGACCCTGCCCGCCTACCGGCCCGACCCGACGACGATGCGGGTCCTACACGTATCGGACATCCACCTCAACCCGGCCGCCTGGCACATCGTCCAGTCGCTGGTCCGGCAGTACAAGATCGACGTGATCATCGACACAGGCGACACGATGGACCACGGCACCGCCGCCGAGAACGGCTTCCTGGAGCCGGTCTCCGACCTCGGCGCCCCCTATGTGTGGGTACGCGGCAATCACGACTCGGCGACGACGCAGCGCCATCTGTCCGGCCGCAAGGGCGTCCACGTCGTCGACGGCGGCCGGACGGTGACGGTCGGGGGCCTGCGGATCGCGGGCATCGGCGACCCGCAGTTCACCCCGGACCGCTCCGCCGCGGTGGCGGGCGACGCCGCCGAGCACCGGGCGGGCCGGGAGCTGGCCGGCGCGATCCGGGCCCGGAAGGCGAAGGGCGCGCCCGTGGACATCGCCGTCGCCCACAACCCCCTCGCCGCCCGGGAGACCGACGGCACGGTCCCGCTCGCCCTCACCGGTCATGTCCACCACCGCCGGACGGAGGTGCTGCCCGGCGGCACCCGGCTGATGACGGAGGGCTCGACGGGCGGCAGCGGGCTGCGCGCGGTGGACGACGCCGAGCCCGACACGGTGCAGGCGTCGGTCCTCTACCTGGACCGGGACACCCGTCGGCTCCAGGCCTGGGACGAGATCGATCTGGGCGGGCTCGGGCTGGCCAAGGCCGAGGTCAGCCGTCACCTCCCGGCCGAGAACCGGCCCGGCGCGACCCCGGCGCCGACCGCTCCGTAAACCGTTTTGGCGAACCTCACCGGCATCCCATATGCTTCTCGCGTCCCCGAAAGCGCCGTGAGGCGCCCAGGTGGGCCATCGGCCCTCATCGTCTAGTGGCCCAGGACGCCGCCCTTTCAAGGCGGTAGCACGGGTTCGAATCCCGTTGGGGGCACCCACATGGTTTTGGTGCGAAGGCCGCGTCTCGCAGAGCGAGGCGCGGCCTTCGTGCTGTGTACCGCCGTGCTGTGTACCGCCGTGCCGTGTGCCGCGCTCAGCGCGGCAGGGTGAAGCCGACGCCGAGCCGCGTCCGGGTGGCCCGCAGCTCGTACGGGGCGAGGACGCCCGGGCCGCAGGACGCGGTGCCGATGCCGTGATGTGCCGCGTCCAGGTCGAGGTGGAGCACCTCGTCCGGGACCAGGTCGGCCGGGTGCCGGGCGGCCTCCAGCTGCCCGGTGGTCCAGCGGCGCGCGGTGAGCGCGAAGGCCGGGCGGCCCTCGATACGCAGCCCGCCGCCGTCCGGGCCGCGCAGCTCGGCCCAGCGGACGTCGCCGCGGCTGCCGTTCTCCTGCGGGAAGACGTACGGCGTCTGGAAGCCGTCCACGGTCGTCGCCCAGCGGCCGATGCGCGCCGCGCGCCGGGTGTCGGGGTACGACTCGCCGGGGCCGCCGCCGTACCACTCGATCCAGTCGAGCGGCGCCCGGATGCCCAGGGCCACGCCGAGCCGCGGCAGCGGGCAGGGCCACTCGCCGTCCGGGGTGATGTCGACGGAGAGGTCGAGCCGGGTGCCGTCGGACGTCCGCTCGCCGGTCCAGCGGTAGACGACGCAGAGGCCGAAGAAGCCCCCGGGCGGCGCCACCCGCGCCGTGACCACCAGCGACTCGCCGTCCACGGTGACGCCGTCGCAGCGGTGCCGCATCCGGTCCAGGGCGTGGCGGTGCCACTGCGCGGCGACGGACGTCTCCTCGTCCGGGCCGCGGTCGTTGTCGGTGGTGGCGCGGTAGACGTTCAGCCGGGGCGGGACGGCGACGTGCAGGCCGTGGAGGGTGCGGAGGCTGCCGTCGAGGGGGTCGAAGGTGCCCGGGCCGAGGGTGAGGGCGCCGCCGTCGGCGCTGGAGGCGCGTACGGGGGTGATGCGCGCCCCGGGCGTACGCGTGGCGGCCGGCCCCCGGGCGCGGGCCTGGCCCCACGCCACCTCGTGGCCCGCGGGCGCCCAGGCGGTGTCGTCCGCCAGGACGGCCCGGACGGTCCACCACTCCTCGCCGTCGTCCTCCGCGACGGACCCGGCCTCCGCCAGCGCCACCTCGGCGGACTCCCCGGGGGCGAGCGGCGGCACCTCCAGCGCGCCCTCGGCCACCCGGCGCCCCTCCACCTCGCGTGACCAGCCGAAGGCGAGCCCCGCCAGGTCGACCACGTCGTACTTGTTGGTGACGCGGACGGTGCGGGCGGCCGCGTCCACGCAGATCCCGACCGGCTCGACGACCTTCTTGTACTCCAGCAGCCCCGGGGAGGGCGTCCGGTCGGGGAAGAGCAGGCCGTCCGCGCAGAAGTTGCCGTCGTGCAGCGGCTCGCCGAAGTCGCCGCCGTACGCGAAGTACGGCCGCCCGGCGGCGTCCCGGGCCCGCAGCCCGTGGTCGATCCACTCCCAGACGAAGCCGCCCTGGAGCCGCTCGTACGTCTCGAACAGCCGCTGGTACTCGGTGAGGCCGCCCGGCCCGTTGCCCATCGCGTGCGCGTACTCGCACTGGATGAACGGCAGGGCGCGGCGGCGGGCGTCCAGCCGGGGGTCGTCCAGCGGCTGCTCGGCGCGGCGGCCGATCGCCTCGACCTCCTCGTGCGAGGCGTACATCCGGCTGTAGACGTCGGTGTGCTCGCAGGACCGGTCGCCCTCGTAGTGGATCAGACGGTCCGGGTCGCGGTCCCGGATCCAGCGGGACATGGCGGCCAGATTGCGGCCGGTGCCGGACTCGTTGCCCAGCGACCACATGATCACGCTCGGGTGGTTCTTGTCCCGCTCGACCATCCGGGCGGCCCGGTCGATCAGGGCCTCCTCCCAGGCCGGGTCGTCGGCCGGGTTGCCGCGCCAGTCGTCGTAGGTGAAGCCGTGGGTCTCCAGATCGGCCTCGTCGATCACCCACAGCCCGAACTCGTCGCACAGGTCGAGGAAGGCGGGGTCCGGCGGGTAGTGGCTGGTGCGGACGGCGTTGATGTTGTGCCGCTTCATCAGCAGCACGTCCTCGCGCATCGTGGCGTACGGGACGGCGCGGCCGTGGTCGGGGTGGAACTCGTGGCGGTTGACCCCGCGCAGCAGCAGCGGCCGCCCGTTGACCGTGATCACCCCGTCCTCGACGGCGACGGTACGGAAGCCCAGGCGCAGCGGGACGCGCTCGCCGTCGGTCGCGAGCTGCGCCTCGTACAGCCGGGGCACCTCGGCGGACCAGGGCTGGACGCCGGGGACGGTCACGGTCTCGCCCGTGGCGAGGGTCAGCCCCAGCTCGGGGACGGTGACGCGGCCGGCCGCCGGGACCGCGTCCACGCGCAGGGTGCCGTGGCCGGTGCGGTGGTCGTACCCGGCGTGCACGAAGACGTCCCGGACGGCGCCCTCGGGCCGGTGGAGGAGCGTGACGCCACGGAAGATCCCGGCCAGCCACCACATGTCCTGGTCCTCGACGTAACTGCCGGAGGACCACTGGTGGACGCGTACGGACAGCACATTGCCGCGGCGCAGCAGATGGGGGCCGGTGTCGAACTCGTGCGGCAGCCGACTGCCCTTGGCCGTGCCCAGCTCCCGGCCGTTGAGGCGGACCCGGTAGCAGGACTCCACGCCGTCGAAGCGCAGCAGGGTGCGGCCGTCGGCCCCTTCGTCCGGCCCTGGCCAGTCGTCGGGGAGGTCGAAGACGAGGCGGTGGTCGCCGGTCGGGTTCTCAGTGGGCACGCGGGGCGGGTCGACCGGGAAGGGGTAGCGGATGTTGGTGTACTGCGGGGCGTCGTGGCCGTGCAGGGCCCAGTGGGAGGGGACGGGGAGCTTCTCCCAGCCGTCAGCTGTGCCCTCGTCTGCATCGGCCGCCTCCGCGTGGGCCACGGTGGGGAAGAGCCGGAAGTCCCAGTCGCCGTTGAGCGAGAGGGTCCGCGCGTCGGAGCGGAAGGCGGCGCGGGGGGCGAGCGCTCCGGTGCCGGGCGAGGGGTCCTCGTAGTACGTGATCTTGGCGCGATATGAGCGTCGGCGGAGTCCGATGACTGACCTCCGGGATCAGGCTGCCGCAGCGACGGCAAGACGGGTCGCACGCCCGGCGGGGCGCCCGGGCGCGTGTTGATCATTGTCGGGGAGCCTCCCGACGGCAGGAGAGATGCCCTGTTCAGACAGGGATATGGAGGTGATGATTCCGGCTTAGCAAACAACACAGCACAGAGCGAAACAAGTATTGACAGCCTCCCCGGAGCGCTCTAGCGTCCCGCCATCTGGTTCGTAAACATAACCAGTGTTCATCTATGCGAACGGGCGGTGGCCATGTTCAGACACTCAGCCACAACGAGGCGACTGGCACCTCTGGCATGCGCGGCACTCGCCGGTTCCCTCGTCGCCGGATGCGGCGCGAGCACCAGCGGCAGCGGCGGTGGCGATGCCAAGGGCCCGCTGGAGGTGTGGACCCGCAGCGACACCGTGGACGCGAAGGCCTACAAGAGGATATTCGCCGCCTTCACCAAGAAAACCGGCATCAAGGTCGACTACAAGCCCGTCGTCGACTTCGACAAGCTCCTCCAGCAGCGCGCCGCCTCCAAGGACCTGCCCGACGTCACCGTCAACGACATGGGAAGCCTCGGGAACTACCAGTCCCAGGGACTGCTCCAGCCCATCGACAAGAAGGCGATCAAGGGCACCTCCGACATCACCGGCACCGCCTGGTCCGGCGCGGTCGGCACCGACGGCAAGACTTACGGCATTCCGTTCTCCCGCCAGGCCCAGGGGATGTTCATCCGCAAGGACTGGCTGGCAAAGGTGGGCAAGAAGGCCCCCAAGACCTGGGCCGAACTGCTCGACGTCGCCAAGGCGTTCACGAATGAGGACCCGGACGGCAACGGCAAGAAGGACACGTACGGCCTCCTCGTCCCCGGCTCCACCAACAACGGCTACCTGGCCTGGTTCGCCTCCAACTTCATCTGGCAGGGTGGCGGCGACATCGTCGCCTCGCGCGGCGGCGGGAAGTACGAGGCGGTCGCCGACTCCCCCGCGAACGTCAAGACGGTCACCTGGCTCAAGGGCCTGTACTGCTCCAGCAAGGTCACCCAGCCCGGCTCGCTCACGATGACCACCGGCGACTCGTACCCCTTCTTCACCCAGGGCAAGGTGGGCATCTCCCTCACCGGCCCCTATGAGTTCCCGCTGTTCGACAAGACCCCCGGCAAGGACAAGCTCGAGGTCATCCCCGCGCCCAAGGGCCCGGACGGCAACACCGTGCTCGCCGAGGGCGAGAACGTCTATCTGATGGCGGGCTCGAAGAAGTCCGAGCAGCAGCGCAAGCTCGCCGAGTTCCTGATCAGCCCCGAGGCGCAGAAGCTCGGCATGACCGCCCCCGACGCCCCCGTCGTGCGGCTGTCGGTCAACACCAAGGTCGACACCGGCAAGGTCTACAACGACCCGCGGTGGAAGATCTTCTCGGACGCGTACGCGAGCGACTCCAAGCCCTTCCCGTCCGCGATCAACTACCAGCCCATCCGCCAGGACACCGCCGAGTCGCTGAACAAGCTCTTCGCCAACTGCGGCTCCAGCGTCAAGAGCGGGCTGGGCGAGCTGAACTCCACCCTTCAGCAGGAGCTGAAGTCCCAGGGAGTTGCCAAGTGACCCAGCCCCTGGGCCACTCGGGGATCACGACTGCTGTCTCCACGACAGCGGCCACCGAGCCGCGGCCCGGCGGGCGACGCCGGGCCGCCGCTCACCGTGAGCCCGCCGGGGC
>NZ_RIBZ01000711.1:0-7503 GCF_003721215.1 Streptomyces botrytidirepellens | reverse complement strand
GCCAGGGTGACGCTCGCCACCCGCGGCCGGACCGCGGGCCGCCCGGGCGCGTTCGGCCGTACGCTGGCCGGTGTCCCAGGGCCCGGAGGCGAGCACCGATCCGGCCGCGACGGCGAGGCCGACGGTGCCGGAGACGGCCACCAGCCGCCAGGTGCCGCGCTGTTGGGGCGGGGTGCGCCGCCAGCGGTCGTGGAGCCCGGTGCGGCGCCACAGGTCGCGGACCCGGCCGTGCCACGGCCGTTCCCGGACCGGGCGGTTCCACCAGCGGTCGCGGAGCCGGACCCCGACGGCGGCGACGCGGCGCCACTGGTCCCGCACCAGGGTCCGCCCGCGCGCGAGCAACTCCCTGAACTGCCGTGATCTGGCTTCAGGCACGACGGACCAGCCCCTTTCGCCACCACACACCTGCGTGGGGGACACTTAATCACCAGACGTATGTGTTGATCATGGAGGAGCCACCCGTGGAGTTCGACGTCACCATCGAGATCCCGAAGGGTTCGCGGAACAAGTACGAGGTGGACCACGAGACGGGGCGCATCCGTCTCGACCGTCGACTCTTCACTTCGACCAGCTACCCGGCGGATTACGGCTTTGTCGAGAACACCCTCGGCGAGGATGGCGACCCGCTGGATGCCCTGGTCATTCTCGACGAGCCGACGTTCCCCGGCTGCCTGATCAAGTGCCGTGCGATCGGCATGTTCAGGATGACCGACGAGGCGGGCGGCGACGACAAGCTGCTGTGCGTCCCCGCGTCGGACCCGCGGGTCGAGCACCTGCGTGACATTCACCACGTGTCGGAGTTCGACCGCCTGGAGATCCAGCACTTCTTCGAGGTCTACAAGGACCTGGAGCCCGGCAAGTCGGTCGAGGGGGCCAACTGGGTGGGACGCGCCGAGGCCGAGGCCGAGGTCGAGGCGTCCATCAAGCGCCTGGAGGCGTCCGGCGGCCACTGAGCCCCGACACCCGAACGGGCCGGCCTCAAGGTCGGCCCGTTCGTCGTTTACGCAGTTCAGAGCAGTGCGGCCGCAGGTCAGAAGCCGCGGGTGCGCTTGGCCGCGCGACGTCCCGAGGGGTCGTCCCCGCTGCCCGGGATCTTGAGGAACAGCCGGGCCGCCTCGCCACCCAGGTTCACCCCGATGGCAATCGCCAGGGCCAGTGCCGCCGCCTGGGTGAGGTGGGGGATGCCGCGGTCCAGATTTCCCTGGGCGAGGGCGAGCAGCCCGAAGTACGTCGCGCTACCGGGCAGCAGCGGCCCGATCGCCGCCGTGACGTACGGCAGCGCCGACGCGTAGCGGTAGCGGGAGAGCAACTGCCCGAAGAGGCCGACCAGCCCGGCTGCCACGGTCGTGGCGGCGACCGGCGGCACCTGGGCGGTGTCGGCGAGCGCGCCGTAGACCACCCAGGCGACCCCGCCGTTGAGGGTGGCGAACAGCACGGTGTGACGTTCCTGCTGGAGCAGGATGCAGAACGTCAGCGCCAGCAGCATCGCCGCCAGGATCTGGGTGACCGGCTCCGGCTGTCCCACCAACGCCGCCTCCGGGTTCAGCTTGGCGTTCAGCTGGAGCCCGCCGTACAGCACGGTGAGCACGCCGCAGACGATGCCGACGATCAGGTAGCCGACCTCCAGCAGCCGGGCGGCGGCGGTGATGTAATACCCGGTCAGCCCGTCCTGGACGCTCGCCACCAGGGCCCGCCCGGGGATCAGCGCGAACAGCCCACCGGTGATCACCGCGGACGACTGGAGTCCCGCGCCCATGAGGCTGAGCGCGATGCCCATCGCGGCGGGCGGCATCGCCGCCACCACGAACTGGTAGAACTCCGGCAGTCCGCGCCCGGACGCCAGCCACGCCAGCCGGTCGCCCAGCATCGCGCCGATCGCCGCCGCGAAGAACACCGGCCACGCACCGCCGACCAGCATGCTCGCCGCGCCCGCCAGCCCGCCGGCGGCCACGGTGAGCGCCCAGCCGGGGTAGGGGTGGCGGTTACGGCGGATCTCGGCGAGCCGCCGGTACGCCTCCTCCAGGGTGAAGTCGTCCTGCGAGGTGATGTCGTCGACGAGCCGGAAGACCGCGGCCAGCCGGTTGTAGTCGGTGCCCCGGCGGCGCACCGTACGGCTGGCGGTGACCGGGTCGTCGACCAGCGAGGGCTGGTAGCTGACCGACAGCAGGGTGAAGGTCACGGTCGGCTCGCAGCGGTGGAGCCCGTACGCGTGCGCCACGCCGAGCATCGCCGCCTCGACGTCCTCGGCGCCCTCGCCGCCCGCGAGGAGCAGCTCGGCGATGCGGAGAGTGAGATCGAGCACACGGGGGACGGCGGGGCCCGTGTCGTCCTGCGGATCGGTGCGCTCGGCCGGTGTCGGGCGCTCGCTGATCGGCATCCGCAGCATCGTGCGCATCCGGTCCTGCCAGGGCGAATTCTTGGTCAGCCGGACCATGGGTATGCCGTTCGGCGGCGTGAAGGCCGGGAAACCGCCGGTGGTCTGGTTGGCCGACGTGGTGACCCCGGCGGGCGGCACGAAGGCCGAGCTCTCGGTCTCGGGTGCGGTCAGCTCGGTGGCCAGCCCCTGGGGGATGGCGAACTCCGAGGTCGGGTGCTCACCATCGGGCGAGGGCGGCCTCGGTACGCCCTGGGGCGGTGTGAAGGCGCTGCGCGCCTCGTCGGACTGCGGCTTGCGGTTCTCCGCCGTATCTGCGTCCTGCGTGCCCGCGCCACGCTGCCCGTACTGTCGGTCCGACCCCACTGCCTCGCTCCTCGACCGCCTCCCCGTCACTTCTTCCAGCAGCCACGATGCATCATCGGCGGCCACCGCAGCCCATTGTGCGGGCAGGTGGCCGCCGAGTGGGAGTGGGGGCAGCGTGCGCGACGGGTGTGTAGTGGAGTGACCCCTGTGAAGTGACGGTGAAGATGCGCGTCGGACGGGAACGCCGGGCCGGTCGGCGCCCGGCGCGCCGCCCGGTCAGCGCTTGGCGTGGCAGCCGGTCAGCGCTTGGCGTGGCGGCCGCGCGGCCCCTGCTGGTCGGCCACCGGCCCGGCCGGTGCCTCGGCGGCCGCCTTCTTGGACTGGCTCCGGGCCCGCAGGAACTCGATCACGATCGGGATGACGGACAGCAGGACGATGCCGACGAGGATCAGCTCGATGTGCTTGTGGACGAAGTCGACCTTGCCGAGCGCCGCGCCCAGCAGGGTGACGCCCGAGCCCCACAGCACACCACCGACGATGTTGAAGATGATGAAGGAGCGGTAGTTCATCCGGCTCACGCCCGCGATGATCGGCGTGAACGTCCGCACGATGGGCACGAAGCGGGCCAGGATCAGCGACTTCGGGCCGTGCTTCTCGAAGAACTCATGCGCCTTCTCCACGTTCTCCTGTTTGAAGAACTTGGAGTCCGGGCGCTTGAACAGCGCCGGGCCGACCTTCCGGCCGAAGAGATATCCGACCTGGTCACCGATGATCGCCGCGGCGGCGACGCCCACGCACACCAGCCACAGCTCCTGCTTGATCACATCGGTGGTGACCAGCAGACCGGTGGTGAACAGCAGCGAGTCGCCCGGCAGGAAGAAGCCGATGAGCAGGCCGGACTCCGCGAAGACGATGGCCAGCACGCCGAGCAGCCCGAAGGTTTCGATCAGATAGTCCGGGTCCAGCCACTGAGGGCCGAGCGCGAGGGTGGTCACGGGTCACAGGCTCCTGGGTCGAGGGGTGCAGGCTCGTGCTCGTGCGAGGCCCGGCCGCAGGGTCGGGGTACGGACTGCTGCGGGGTCATCGCTTCACAGTGTGCCGCCCAAAGCTATCAACGCCGTGTGCGTGCCCGTGGTTCCCGCTGTCCGCCCGGCCCCCTCACACCCGAGGCTCCCTCAGCCGTGGCGCTCCGCGTTGGCCCGGATCGCGTCCCGGAGGTACGCGGCGAGCCCTGGCTTGGCCTTGTCGATGTTCTCGGTGAAGCGGTGATCCGTCACATAGTTCTCGGCGATGCAGGCGTGGAGCTCGTGGCCGCAGTCGTAGTGGTTCCGGATGATCCCCTGCCGGTGCTCCTCGGCGAGGTCCATCGCGGCCTCGGATTCCGGCCCGGCACCCGACTCCATGAGCGCGACGAAGCGGTCGTTGAGCGCGTCGGCCTCGGCCTGGATCCGCTGCCAGTCCTCCTTGGTGTACGAGGCCGCCCTGCGCTGCGACTCCCGGTACGCCTCGGTGTTCCCCCAGCGCTCCTCGACCTCGTCCGCGTACTGGTCCGGATCGAAGTCCCCGAAGACCTCGAACTTCTCCTCCGGGGTGAGATTGATGCCCATCTTCCGTGCCTCCATGGCGTGTTCGACGGCGGCGGCCATCTTCTGGAGCTGCTCGATCCGGTCGGTCAGCAGCGAGTGCTGACGCCGCAGGTGGGCCTGCGGATCCGCGTCCGGGTCGTCGAGGAGGACCGCCACCTCGTCGAGCGGAAAGCCGAGTTCCCGGTAGAACAGGATGCTCTGGAGCCGGTCGAGGTCGGCGTCGTCGTACCGCCGGTGCCCGGCCGTGCTGCGGGTGCTCGGGCGCAGCAGCCCGATCTCGTCGTAGTGGTGCAGCGTGCGCACCGTGACCCCGGCGAAGCCCGCGACCTGTCCCACCGAATAGCTCATGACCTGGTCCGCTCTCCCTGGTGTTCCGTACGGGCTCCACGGTGGCGCCTCACGTCGCGTGAGGTGCAAGTCCGGATGCCGAAATCATGCGGGCGCGATGCGCGTTCCCTGGCATCCTGCCGATTGTGCTGGGGATAACCGATCTTTCGACGTATCTGGCGGGCCTCGCCCTGATCATCCTGCTGCCGGGCCCGAACTCGCTCTATGTGGTGTCGGTCGCCGCCCGCCGCGGCCCCCGCACCGCCTACCGGGCGGCGGGCGGGGTGCTGTGCGGGGACGCCGTGCTGATGACGCTGTCCGCGGGCGGCGTGGCGTCGCTGCTCCAGGCGAGCCCGGCGCTCTTCGCCGTGGTGAAGTTCGCCGGCGCGGGCTATCTGACCTGGCTCGCGGTGGGCATGCTGCGCGGGGCGCGGAAGCTGTGGCGCCAGGGTCCGGGCAGCGCGCGGACCGCCGAGGCGGCCGAGACGGCCGCTGACGGCGCGGGTGCCGCGGACGGCACGGCGTCCGGGGCGGTCGAGCGGCCCTACCGCCGGGCCCTGGTCGTGAGCCTGCTGAACCCGAAGGCGATCCTGTTCTTCATCTCCTTCTTCGTGCAGTTCGTCGATCCGGAGTACGCCCATCCGGCGCTGTCCTTCGTGGCGCTGGGCCTCTGGGCGCAGCTGTTCAGCATCACCTATCTGTCCCTGCTGATCTTCGGCGGTACGTATCTCGCGGCCGTCTTCCGGCGGCGCAAGCGGCTGACGGCCGGGCTGTCGGCGGGCGCGGGGGCGGCGTTCCTGGGCTTCGCGGCGAAGCTGTCGCTCAGCAGCGCGGGCTGACGGCCACGGGCTGACAGCGCGGGATCCGGGCGGCGCGGGATCCGGGCGGCGCGGGATCCGGGCGGCGCGGGATCCGGGCATTTGCGCCATATGTCCGTAATTTAACGAGCATGGCACTTCACGGCGGCAGGCGCGACGCGGCAAAGCGGCCCGACATCTCGGTCAACCCCTTCTACGGCGTGGCCGATCCGGTCAGCGGCATGACGACGAACCCGCCGCGCCGCTGCCTGCCCGACGGGCCCATGGCCCCCTCGGCCGCCTACCAGCTGGTGCACGACGAGCTGATGCTCGACGGCAACGCCCGTCAGAATCTCGCCACCTTCGTCACCACCTGGATGGAGGCACAGGCGGGGCGGCTGATGTCCGACTGCCGGGACAAGAACATGATCGACAAGGATGAGTACCCGCGCACCGCGGAGCTGGAGCGGCGCTGTGTGACCATCCTGGCCGACCTGTGGCACGCCCCCGACCCGCATACGGTGATGGGCTGCTCCACGACGGGGTCGAGCGAGGCGTGCATGCTCGCCGGACTGGCCTTCAAGCGGCGCTGGGCCAAGCGCAACCCCGTCCGCTATCCGGCCACCGCCCGGCCCAATCTGGTCATGGGGATCAACACACAGGTGTGCTGGGAGAAGTTCTGCGCCTACTGGGAGGTGGAGCCGCGGCAAGTGCCCATGGAGGGCAACCGGTTCCACCTCGACCCCCGGGCCGCCGCCGAGCTGTGCGACGAGAACACCATCGGGGTCGTCACCGTGCTCGGCTCGACCTTCGACGGGTCGTACGAGCCGGTCGCCGAGGTGTGCGCGGCCCTGGACGACCTCCAGGAGCGCACCGGGCTCGACGTACCGGTCCACGTGGACGGCGCCTCGGGCGCCATGGTGGCGCCCTTCCTCGACACCGACCTGATGTGGGACTTCCGGCTGCCCCGCGTCTCCTCCATCAACACCTCGGGGCACAAGTACGGCCTGGTCTACCCGGGGGTGGGCTGGGCACTGTGGCGTACGCCGGAGTGCCTGCCCGAGGAGCTGGTCTTCCGGGTCAACTACCTGGGCGGCGAGATGCCGACCTTCGCGCTCAACTTCTCCCGGCCCGGCGCCCAGGTGGCCGCCCAGTACTACACCTTCCTGCGGCTGGGCCGGGACGGCTACCGCGCCGTCCAGCAGACCTCCCGCGACGTGGCCTGCTCGCTCTCCGAACGCATCGCGGAGCTGGGCGACTTCCGGATGCTCACGCGCGGCGACGAGCTGCCGGTCTTCGCCTTCACGACGGCGGAGGAGATCACCAACTTCGACGTGTACGACGTGTCGCGGCGGCTGCGCGAACACGGCTGGCTGGTGCCCGCGTACTCGTTCCCGGCGAACCGCCAGGACCTGTCGGTGCTGCGGGTGGTGTGCCGCAACGGCTTCTCGGCGGACCTGTCCGACCTCTTCCTGGACGACCTGCGGACGCTCCTGCCCGAACTGCGGAAGCAGTCGGCGCCGATGGAGCGGCCCGAGGAGGTCGCCACGGCCTTCCACCATTGAGCGCGGTGCCCGCCGCCGGGGTCAGCGCGCCTGAGCGGTGGCGCGGAGCAGCTCGACCCTGCGCCGCACGGCCTCCAGGGCGCCCGGCCTGCGG
This sequence comes from Streptomyces botrytidirepellens, assembly GCF_003721215.1. Lineage (NCBI taxonomy): Bacteria > Bacillati > Actinomycetota > Actinomycetes > Kitasatosporales > Streptomycetaceae > Streptomyces > Streptomyces botrytidirepellens. The sequence goes on along the minus strand of NZ_RIBZ01000711.1, from coordinate 454 downwards.
CCCGGCACCCGGCCCCGCAGATCGATCAGCATCGGCGCGAGGGCATGCGCCCGGGCCGGTTCCTGGACGAACTGCCACTGGTGGTGGGCCCGGTCCACGGCGCCCTCCACCTCGGGGTGTCCGGTCGGCTCGCCGTTGCCCAGCCGGGCATCGGCCACCGCCAGCCACAGCTCACACGCGCGGGCCGGATCCCCGGCGATCCGGGCGAGGTCGGCGCGGACCTCCAGCCAGTGGATCGCGTCGGAGGAGCGCGGCCCGGCCGACCGGAGGGCCTCCTGCTCCCAGGCGGCGGCCATCGAGGCGGCCTCGCTGTGGCGTCCGGCGTGCGCGGCCTCGAAGATCGCGGCGTGCGGATCGGGAATGGGCTCGGGCGCCCGTCGTCCGGGCTCCGGCCGCCGGGCCGGTATGGACTCCGGCGCCGGGGCGCTCCCGGCGGCGGGCGCGGCGGCCGCGG
>NZ_RIBZ01000709.1:0-7479 GCF_003721215.1 Streptomyces botrytidirepellens | reverse complement strand
GGGAGGGGGTGAGCCCCCTCCCGCCCGGCGTCGGCGTATCAACGGCGCGCTATGCCGTGGCGCCGTCCCCGCTGTTGACCGCCGCGTACGCCTCGGCGAGATAGTGGCCGAGCCGGGCGGGGGTGGGATATTCGAGAATGGCGACGAGGGGAATTTCCACGTCGGTGAGCGTCATCAGCTTGCGGGTGAGTTCGAGCGCGGTCAGCGAGGTGAGCCCGTTCTCGAGGAAATTGCTGTCGTCGTCGATCGGGGTGGGGGAGAGGATGTCGGCGAGTTGCGTCCGTACGGTCTCCCGCAGGATGTCCTCGCGCTCTTCCGCCGTGGCGATGGCCAGCGCCTGGTGCAGGGCCGCGCCGTCGAGATGGGCCTCGCTCTGTTCCGTGTGCATCTCGGGTCCGTTCGGTTGGGGGTCGGAGGAATCGCCGGGGGTACTGCCATTGACCGCGGTGAATGCGTTCATCGTTTCTCCCGCCTGGTGGGTGCTTCGTCGATGTCCGCGATGACCACGGACACCGCGTCCTCCACGAGCGCCTGCCGCAGCAGGGCGGCCGCCGATCGCGGGGACAGTGCGGACGTTCCCGGGCTCCGTGGCCCCTCGACGGCGCCGGTGGCCGGATCGGCGCCGTCGACGGCGCCCCAGCACACCGAGGTCGCCGGGACGCCCCGCGCCCGGCATTCCTGCGCGAGCGCGTGCAGATAGGCGTGGGCCGGAGCCTGGTTGCCCAGCCCCGGGCCGGGCAGCACACCCACGGCCGAGGAGCTGAGCACAAAGGCCGACAAATCGCTCTTCAGGCTGAGGGCGCACAGGTTCCTCGCCCCCGCCACCGTCGCCTGCCAGGTGCGCTCGATGTGCGTGGCGTCCAGCGGCCCGGCCTCATGGAGTGGCGGCACCGCGAGGTGCAGCACCGCGGTCAGCGGCGCGTCGGCCGGAAGACCGGCCACGGCGGCGGCGAGCGCGTCCGGATCGGCCGGGTCGACAGTGGCGACGGACACCTGTGGGCCCGAGGCGGCCAGTTCGGCGAGCAGATCGTCGTCCGGGGCCGTGGTGTCGAGGAGGAGCAGCCGGTCCGCGCCCGCCCCGGCGACCCACCGGGCGGTGTGCGCGCCCAGGGCGGTGGCCGCTCCGGTGATCAGCACCGTGCCGTGCACGGTCCAGCCATCCGGCACGGTCCGGTGCGCCGGGTGGCCCCCCGCGGTGGCGCGGGCGGGTACGTCCCGCACCAGGCGGGGCGTGAAGCAGCAGTCGGCGCGTACGGCCACTTCGTCCTCGCCGTGAAGGCCCGCCAGGACACCCGCCAGCCGCCGTCCGGCCCGCGCGTCGAACCGGTCCGGCAGATCGACCGACCCGCCCCAGCACCGGGGGTGTTCCACCGCGAGTGCGCGGCCCAGACCCCAGACCTGGGCCTGCTCCGGGCGGAGCCCCGGATCCCCGCGGCCGACACCGACCGCGCCGCGGGTGGCCACCCACACCGGGGCCTCGATCCCGGCCCGCTCCACCGCCTGGACCAGCGAGATGGTCGAGGCGATCGCCGGGCTCCGGCCGTCGTCGGCCGGTGGCCGGGTCTCGTCCAGGGCCGACAGCGCGAGCACACCGGCGATGAACCGCCCGGTGGCGGCGTCGGATATCCGTCCGGCGAGGGCCAGGACCGACGGGCCCTCCGCACCGAGTTCGACGACGTCGGCGCCGTGTTCCCGCAGCGCGGCGACAACCGCGTCGGCGGGCGGGCCGCCCGCCGACGCGACCAGCCAGGTGCCGGACAGCCGCGGTGCCACCACCTCCGTCATGGCCTGCCAGGCGATCCGGTGGCGCCACTGCCGCTGCCGCCGCCAGGCGGCCAGCGCGGGCACGATCTCCCGCAGCAGGCCGTGCCGCTCCGCGGGGACATCGAGGGCCCGGGTGAGGGCCGCCACGTCCGCGTGCTCCACGGCGTCCCAGAACTCGGTGTCCACCCATGTCTCGGTCACCGGCACGGCATCCGACCCCTGGTGTTCCAGCCAGAACCGCTGCCGCTGGAAGGCATACGTGGGCAGCGGGACGGTACGCGGCGTTGTGGCGCCGTCGAAGAGGGCGCGCCAGTCGACCGCAGCGCCCGTGGTGTGCAGCCGCGCCAGCGCGTACGTCAGCTCGCGCACCTGGGACCGCTCGCCATCGCCACCGAACGGCGACAGCACCAGCGGCGCCGCCCCGTCAGCGAGACCGCGCCCGGGCCCGAGCTCCCAGACCACACCGGCCTGGCCGAGGTTCGGGGCTTCGGGGCGCGGCGCGGTCGGGTCGCGGCCGCACCAGTAGCCGGGCGTGGTGATCCGCTCGTCCAGGGGCAGTCCGGTGCGGACGTCCAGGACCGGGACCGCCGGGCGGCGGAGCGACACCCTGCCGATGACCCGGGGGAGTTCGCCGGGCCCGGCCGCGACGAGGCGGCAGGCGTCGGGGAGGTCGAGGACACCGGCGACATGTGCGGCGGCGATCTCACCGACGAAGGGACCGCCTACCGCACCGGCCACCGCATCGGGCCGTACCCCGGCCGCGTCCAGCAGCCGGACCAGCGCGATGTGCAGCGCGAACAGCCCGGCCTCCGAGGCCGGTGGCGGACGTTCCCCCGCCACCTCCAGCAGCGCGCACGCCTCGTCGAAGGCGGCGGCGAACGCCGGGAAGCGGTCGTACAGTTCGCGCCCCACCCCGCCGTCGAAGCCTTCCACGGCGTTGAAGCCGCCGAACAGGAACACCGTCCCGCGCGGCGCGGCCGCCGCCCCGCCGTTACGGACCACACCCGGCCCGACCACGGCCGGATGCGGTTCACCGGCCGCCAGCGCCTCCAGCCCCGCCCGCAACTCATCCGGCCCCTCACCGACCACGACGGCCCGGTGGTCGAACACCGACCGCGTCGTGACCAGCGACCACCCCACATCGCGCGGTGAGGCGCCCGCATTCCGGTCCACGTGGGCGGCCAGAGCCCGCGCCTGGCCCCGTAACGCCGCCGCGCCGCGCGCGGACAGCACCCAGGGCACCACTCCGGCGTGCGCCACATCGTCACCGTCGGGAACGGGCGAGGGCGCCTGCTCCAGGACCAGATGGGCGTTGGTGCCGCTCGCGCTGAAGGAGGACACCCCGGCGCGCCGCGGGCCCTCTTCGCGCTTCGGCCACACCGTACGCTCCGTCAGCAGCCGCACCGCGCCCCTGCGCCAGTCCACCAGCCGCGTGGGCCGGTCGATGTGCAGGGAGCGTGGCAGCATCCCGTGTCGCAGGGCCATCACCATCTTGACGACACCGGCCAGCCCGGCGGCGGACTGGGTGTGCCCGATGTTCGACTTCACCGACCCCAGCAGCAGGGGCCGATCGGGCGGCCGCTCCTGTCCGTAGGTGGCCAGCAGCGCCTGCACCTCGATGGAATCGCCGAACGCGGTGCCGGTTCCATGCGCCTCCACCGCGTCCACATCGGCCGCCGTCAGCCCGGCGTTCGCCAGCGCGTCCCGGATCAGCTGCTGCTGGGCCGGGCCGTTCGGCGCCGCCATCCCCGTACTGGCGCCGTCCTGGTTGATCGCCGAACCGCGGAGCACCGCCTGCACCTGGTGGCCGTGGCGCCGCGCGTCGGACAGCCGCTCCAGCAGCACCAGACCGGCGCCCTCCCCGTACACCATGCCGTCGGCCGCGTCCGCGAAGGACTTGCACCGCGCGTCGGGGGCGAGCTGCTGCTGACCGGAGGCCACCTGGAACACGCTCGGGGAGTACATGACGGCGGCCCCGCCCGCCAGCGCCAGGTCACATTCCCCCTGACGCAGGGACCGCGCGGCCAGATGCATCGCCACCAGCGACGACGAACACGCCGTGTCCAGGGTGACGGCCGCGCCCCGCAGCCCCAGGGTGAAGGCGATCCGGCCCGACGCCACGCTTCCGGCGCTGCCGTTCCCCACGTGGGCCAGCAGGTCTTCCGGGATGTCGCTCAGCCGTGCCGCGTAGTCGTGGTACATCACCCCCGTGTACACGCCGGTGGAACTGCCGCGCAGCGTCAGCGGATCGATGCCCGCGCTCTCCGCGGCTTCCCAGGCCAGCTCCAGCAGCATCCGCTGCTGCGGTTCGATGGCCGCGGCCTCGCGGGGGCCGATGTCGAAGAACTCCGCGTCGAACGCGCCCGCGTCATAGAGGAAGCCGCCCGCGCGGACGTACGAGGTGCCGTGGTGGCCCGGACCGGGATGGTGGAGCCGCTCCAGATCCCATCCGCGGTCGGTGGGAAGGCCGGAGACGGCGTTCCGTTCACCGGCCACCAGGTCCCACAGCTGCTCCGGTGTGCTGACGCCACCGGGAAAGCGGCAGGCCATGCCGACGAGCGCGATCGGATCCTCCCGCTCCGACCGCAGGTCCCGCAGCTGCTGACGGGCCTCGTGCAGCTCGGCCGTGGTCCACTTGAGGTAGTCGACGAGTTTTTCCTCGGTCGTCATGACAGTCGCCCGGCCACCGTGCTGCGCGGATTCAGATCCACCAGGGCGAGTTCGTCGGGGCGCAGCGGCGGCGCGGTGAGTTCCGGCAGCGGCCGGTCCTGCTGCATCAGCGACAGGAAGCGGCTGGACGCCAGCTCGGACTGCGGGGCGGTCAGGCTGATCACATCGGTCACCACGTCGCACACCGCGGAGGCGCGGATCGCCCGGTCGGAGATGAGGTCGGAGAAGCGCTGCCGCGCCACCACCCCACCGGTCAGCCGCGGATCCGTCACATCCGTACGGCAGTTGACGTATTCGACGTCCTTGGAGGCGGCCATGATCCACGGGTCGTCCACCACGGCGCTGACCGCCTGCTGCATCCGCCGGGTCCGCGCCGGATCGTATCCGGAACGCCCCAGCTCAGCGTCGAGCGCGGCGGCACTGCGCGCGGCGGCGCTCATCCCGTGGCCGTAGATCGGGTTGAACGCGGCCAGGGCGTCCCCGAGGACGAGCAGTCCCTCCGGCCAGGTGTCCAGCCGTTCCGGATACAGCCGGCGGTTGGCGCCGACGCGGGACACCGCCACCGACGTCAGCGGCTCGGCCAGGGTGATGAGGTCGGCGACGAGCGGATGGCGCAGCGTCTGGGCGTACGGCAGGAAGTCGTCGTCGTGCGTGGGCAGCCCGGCGCCACGGGTGCAGGACAGGGTCACCATCCAGGTGCCGTCCTCCTGCGGGTAGACCACCCCGAAGCGGCCGGGTTCGCGCACCCGGTGGTCGGCGGCCACGTTGATTGCGGGGAATCCGGCGGTGGCTCCCGGCGGCGCCCGGAACACCCGGGTGGCGTACGCGATGCCCGCGTCGACGATGTCCTCCTCGACCGGGGGCAGTTCCAGCGACGACAGCCAGTGCCGCAGTCGGGAGCCGCGCCCCGAGGCGTCGACCACCAGGTCCGCTTCCAGCGTTTCGAGGGCCCCGGTGTCCATGTCCCGCACCCGCACCCCGGCGACCCGCTTGCCGTCCCCGGCCAGGTCGAGGATCTCGGCGCGCGACCGTACGGAGATCCGCCCGGCCGCCAGGATCTGGTCGCGGACGATCCAGTCCAGGAACGGCCGGGTGCACATGATGGCGTACTGCCGCGGCGGAAAGCGGTGCTGCCAGCCGTGCGAGGTCAGCGTCACCAGGTCCTCGTGGAATCCGACCCGGCGGGCGCCCGCGCCCAGCAACCGGTCGATCGTGCCCGGCAGCAGCGCGTCGACGATACGGGCGCCACTGGACCACAGCACATGGACATGGCGCGCCTGGGGCGAGCCCTTGCGATGGCGGGGCCCGTCCGGCAGCACATCGCGCTCCACGACGGTCACGCTCTCCAGATGGCGGGCGAGCACATGGGCGGCCAACATCCCTGCCCAGCCGCCGCCGAGGACAATTCCGCGCTTCGGTTCGGTCATGGTTCTTTTCTCGTCCCTTCACCACTTACATCGGACTGGGGCTGCCCTTGGCCTGGACCATCCGAGCGAGGTTCTGGGTGACGGCCATGAAGTGTGCGACGCCGGTGAGTTCGGGGCCATCACCCACTTTGGTGTCCGTGATGCCCCAGAACGCCTGGGCGTGATGGACCAGACCGTCATCACCGAGCTCAATGACACCGATGATGCTGAAGGTCAGTTTCGTCGGCGCGTAGACGGTGACCGTGGTCGGCACCGCCGCCCGCCGGCCGTCCATTGAGGTGACCGGGCGGCCCGGCGTCTCGTGCACCTTGCATTCGATGGACCACGCGATGTGCTCGCGGAGCGCCTCCTTGCCGATCAGCGGCGGCGCGCCGACCGGGTCCTCGAAGACGATGTCATCCGAGAACAGCGCGAGTACGTCATCGACATCACCGGCATTCATGCGTCGGGCGTACTCCACCGCCATCTTCTTGAGGGTCGCCTCATCGGCCATGAACGCCTCCTGTGCCGTGGTTGTCATTCCGGGATGCCAATGTCGGACCTCCCCCAGAACTTCTGGAGCTCCTGGATGAGGCCACCGGCCCCGGCGCGCATCATCAGCACGTAGTCCCAGGTGATGCGGGCGTCCTCGGGAGCGTCGGGCGCCGTCAGCCAGCCGCGGTCGGCGAACCCCGGCCCCTTCGGGAGGTAGCCCATGGTGGCGGTGACGGGCACCAGCACATGCACCCCGTCCTGCCCCGCCACCGGCTCGCCGGGGACCTCGGCGATCCCCGCCGCGGCCAGCTCCTCGAAGTGCGCCCGCAGCGCGTCCCGCCCGCTCCGCTGACCCGAGCCGACCGGGTCCTCGAAGGTGACCTCGTCCGCGTACAGCTCCAGCAGCCCGTCCACGTCCGCGGCGTTCAGCCGACGGCTGTGCTCGAGGATGAGCTTCTTCCGGCTTCGTTCGTCAATCAACGTGTGCTCCCATGTGCTCTCCGTCGCTCTCCGCGCAACTGCTGTCACCGCGGCCCAGGTCCTGGTCGATGAACTGGAAGATCTCGTCGGCGCTGGCGTCCTGGATGCGGTCGCTCACCGTGGCGCTCTCCGCGGCGCCCTCCGCCGGGGCCGGGCCGCCGTGCAGGCCGTCCAGCTTCGACAGCGTGCTCCGCAGGCGTGTGCGCAGCGCGTCCCAGGCCGTCTCGTCCCGGGCGACGGTGAGCAGCGTGCCCTCCATCCGCTCCAGCTCGCCCAGCACCGGGGTGAGCGGATCCACGTCCCCGGGCGCCAGCTCGGTGTGCAGATGCGCGGCGAGGGCGGCCGGGTTGGGCTGGTCGAAGATGAGCGTGGTGGCCAGCCGCAGCCCGGTGACGGCGGTCAGCCTGTTCCGCAGCTCGATCGCCGTCAGCGAGTCGAAGCCCAGGTCCAGGAAGCCGCGTTCGGCCGGAATCCGGCCGGGGTCGGAGTGGCCGAGCGCGGCCGCGGCGTGCGTGAGCACCAGGGTGAGCAGCACCCGGTGCTGTTCGTCCCGGGGGAGCGCGGCGAGGTGGTCGGCCCAGTCGGTGTGCGCGCGGCCGGTGGCGGCGGTGCGCCGCGCCGGACCGCCGCCGGTGAGCGCCCGCAGCGGGGCGGGCAGGGTGAG
>NZ_RIBZ01000708.1:0-7336 GCF_003721215.1 Streptomyces botrytidirepellens | reverse complement strand
GCGCCCTGCGGGCAGGGTTGCGCGCCCGCGGCGGCCGCCGGGGCGGGGGGTGCGCCGGCGCCCGCCTCGACGGGGGGAGCGCTGGGGTGGGTATGACGCTCAGTGATCGTCGGCAGCGTCGCGCCGGGCGCGCGGCCCTGCCCGTCGGGGGTTCCGCTCACCGCTCGCTCCCGCGTGGCGTTTGTCTGGTCCAGGTATGTCATCTGTGTCGTACACGTCTCGTGCATCTCTCACACCGGGTGCCGGGCAGGCGCCAAGGGCCTGCCTGAATAGGTAATCCCCGCTGGAAATGTGCCGATCATAGAGGCTCGTACTCCGCGCGTTCCATCGACGCCATCGCGATCACCGCCGCCTTGACAAGGTGTTTGGTCGTATCTGTTCGACTCTGCGCGGGCGCACTGCCCGCTTGACCGGATGTGACCGTCTGTTACGTACCCGATTCCCGGCCGGTTCACTCGACCGGTCCAGCCGAACAGGGCGTACCGCGCCAATCCGACCCAGGGTGGAGTGGGTGTTCCGTCTACGCCCGGGAGGTCGGCATGGCGCGTCCTCAGCAGCCCGCGGGGGCGCCGCGGACGACCCGGCTGCGCCGTGCCCAGGCCGTACTGACCTCGCTGAGCGCCGTCATCGCCACCACCGTGGTGGCGGGCCCCGCCACGGCCGCTGGCGCGGGCGGGCCGTGCACCCTGGAGCGCACCGAGGCCCACCACTCCGAGGGGCTGGACAGCTGGAACCGCAACTACCCCCGCCCGGTCCGCTCCCTCCGCGCGGCCATGGTCTTCCTGTCCTTCCCGGACGCCGCCCCCAAGGTCACCCCCGCCCGGCTGGCCGCCGACCACACCCCCGCGACCGGCGACTTCTTCCAGCGCGCCTCCTACGGGCGCTTCTCGCTGCGCGTCCACTCGCTGCGGCACTGGATCACCATGCCGAAGGCGTCCACCGCGTACGCCATACAGCGCGACTGGAACTCCGCGCGCCGCGCCGCGTATCTGCGCGACGCCATCCGCGCCGCCGATCCGCACCTGGACTTCGGCCGCTACGACATCGTCTATCTGGTCGCCGACCCCGACGCCCCGGGCGTCGACGCCGACGCGACCAAAGTGGTCAACTTCGAACGGCCCCTGCGCGCCGACGGTAAGGATCTGCGGCGCCTGGTGACCGTCTTCGAGCACCACCCGCCCGATCGCCATGTCCTCGCCCATGAGACCGGGCACGTCTTCGACCTGCCCGACCTCTACCACCGGCCCAGCACCGCCGACAACAGCGGCGACTGGGACACCTACGTCGGCGACTGGGACCTGATGGGCAGCCAGTTCGGACTGTCCCCGGACCCCTTCGGCTGGCACAAGTGGAAACTCGGCTGGCTCACCGGCCGACAGGTGGTCTGCGCCCGGGCCCTCGGCCCGAAGATGTACACCCTCCAGCCCCTCAGCGCCCCCATGGAGGGCCGCCCCGGCGCCGACACCCGCACCCGGCTGGTGGTGGTCCGCACCGGCCCCACCACCGCCCTGGCCATCGAGGCGCGCGGCGCGTACGGCAACGACGCGGGCACCTGCACCGAAGGCGTCCTGGTCTACCGGGTGCGCAACGACGCCGCCTCCGGCGAGGGCCCGGTCCGGGTGCTGGACGGCCACCCCGCCACCTCGGCCTGCTGGAACGAGTCCGTCTACCCCGAGCTGGCCGACGCCCCGCTCGGCGTCGGCGACTCCCTCCTGGCCAGGGAGGAAGCGGTCCGCGTGACCGTCACCGGCCGCGCCACCGGAGGTTCCTGGGCCGTCCAGGTCACCCGTGGCGAGCGCACCTAGCGCGCCTGCTGAACCGGTCGACACCGTAGCGCAGCACCCGGCATCCGAACGGTGATCAAGCAGCGTTCGAGGTGGCGCTCCGAGACTGTGGCCTCGTTTTGATCTCCGGCGCCCGGGAGCGACCATGCCACGACACGCGAATCTGGCCGAGGCACTGAGACAACGGGCCCGGGACGGCGGGGACCACACCGTGGCGCTGGCCCACCCGGACGGAACCGGCGGCGAGCGGCGGATCTCCTACGCCGAACTCGACGCCCGCGCCGGAGCCGTCGCCGCCTGGCTGCGCGGACGCGACGCCGCCGGGCGCCGGGTGCTCGTCGTCCTGGACCCCGGCCCGCACGTCGCGGCCGCCCTGCTCGGCTGCCTCTACGCGGGCGCCGTCGCCGTTCCCGTCCCCGCGCCCACCGCCTCCCGCACCGCCGCCGAGCGCACCGCGGCGATCGCCAAGGACGCCGTCGTGGACCTCGTCCTCACCGAAACCGCGCACGCCACCGAGACCTCCCGCCGCCTCTCCCTCGTCGGCCGCGCCGACCTCACCTGCCTGCCCGTCGACCGGCTGCGGCCGGACCACGGCACCGGCCATGTCCCGCCCGCGCGCACCGACCCCGACAGCCTCGCCCTGCTGGCGTACGACTCCGGGCCCGCCACCGCCCCGCGCGGCGCCCGGCTCACCCACGGCAACCTCCTCGCCGCCATGCACGCTCTGCGGGCCACCCTGGGCACCGGCCCCCGCTCCCGGATCGGCGGCTGGCTGCCCCGCCGCCACACCCCCGGCCTGATCGGGCAGGTGCTGCACCCGCTGTGGCTGGGCGCCACCGCCGTCCCGCTGCCCGCGCGCCCGTACCGTACCGACCCGGCCGCCTGGCTACGGGCCATCAGCCGCCACGGCATCACCGAAGCCGTCGCCCCCGACACCCACTACGCGCGCTGCGCCGCGCTGACCGCCGACGAACAGCCCGCCGGGCTCGACCTCTCCCGCTGGCGGACCGCGCTCAACGCCGGGGAGCCGGTCTCGCCCGCCACCATGGCCGCCTTCACCCGCCGCTACGCCGCCGCGGGGCTGCGCACCGGAACCCTGGTCGCCGGATACGCCCCCGCCGAAGGCGCGCCCCTGCTGCTCGCCGAGGGCCGGGCCCCGGTGCCCGGTGCGGAGTTCGGCGTCGTCGACCCGCTGACCTGCCGCCGACTGCCCGAGGGGACGGCCGGGGAGATCTGGGCGCGCGGCGCCGCCGTGGCCACCGGCCACTGGGGGCGGCCACCGGACACCGTGCCGCTCTTCGCCGCCCGGGCCGACGACGGCCCGGGCGGATTCCTGCGCACCGGCGACCTCGGCCTCGCCGCGGACGGCGGCATCCGCATGACCGGCCGCGTCCACGACGGCCTCCTGGTGGACGGCGTCACCCTGCACCCCCAGGACGTCGAGCGCGAACTCCTCGGCTGCGGGCGGGCCCTGGGGTCGGCCCGGGTGTTCTGCGCGGGGCCCGGCGCCGGGCCGCTGGTCGTGGTCCAGGAGGTCCGTACGGCGGGCGCCGCCCGGACCGGACTGCCCCGGCTCGCCGCCCGGATCCGGGCCCGGGTGGCGGAGGAGTTCGGCGTCAACACCGGCGCGGTGCTGCTCGTCCGCCCCGGTACGGTGCGCCGGGACGGAGCGGTGAAGGTGCGGCGCGCCGTGCTGCGCGAGTGGTATCTGCGCGGTGAACTGCGCGCCCTGCACGCGGACTACGCGCCCGGCCCCACCGAACCGTGCCGGGGCGGCGCGGCCTGAACAGCGGCCGCGGGATAAGCCCGGGACAAGCCCCGGGACAAGCCCCGGGATACGTCGCGAGGTAATACGTCTGTTCGACAAGGGAATCGGGCGGAAAGAGCTGCGAGGCCCGGAAACACGGGGGAATAATCGTCATGCGGGGGCAGGTGGGGGGAAGGGCGGGCCGACATGGTCAGAGTGCTCATTGCCGAAGACATGCATATGCTGCGCAAGGCGCTGGTCGCCCTGCTGGAATTCGAACCCGATATCGAGGTCGTCGCCGAATTCTCCAGCGGCGCCGATATTCTGCCGCAGGCCCGTCAGCTCCGCCCGGACGTCGCGATTCTCGACATCGACCTGCCCGGGGTGGACGGGCTGACCGCCGCCGCCGAGCTGCACACCGCCGTTCCCGAATGCCGGACCATGATGCTCACCAGCCTCGGCAGGCCCGGAAATCTGCGGCGCGCCCTCGCGGCCCATGTCGCCGGATTTCTGCTGAAGGACAGCAGCCCGGCCACCCTGTGCGACGCCATTCGCGCGGTCGCGCGGGGCGAGCGGGTCATCGATCCACAACTCGCCCTGGCCGCCCTGGACGACGGCCCGCAGCCGCTCACCCCGCGCGAGCTGGAGGTGCTGCGCATGGCCTCCGAGGGCGAGGAGGCCGCGCGTATCGCGGCCCGGCTCTTTCTCTCGGTGGGGACGGTGCGCAACTACCTGACCTCGGCCGTCACCAAACTCAACGCGCGCAACCGGGTCGACGCCATCCGGATCGCCCGCGAGGCGGGCTGGCTGTAGCGGGACGTCACGCCGTCACCGCCGGGCCCCGCTCCTCCTCCGTACCGCGCCCCCGCCCCCCGCGTCGCGCCTCCGTGGACGCCTCCAGCTCGGCCCGCAGCTCGAACCGGCCGTCGGACCGTACGTCCGCGTACAGCCGCCCGCCCAGGCCCGACAGCCGCACCCGGAGGTTGCCGATCCCGCTGCCGCCGTCGGTGCCCGCGGTACCGGTGACGCTGTCCGCGCGCAGGAGGGTGGACGCCTTGCCCACCCCGTCGTTCACCAGCGTCAGCCGCACCGTGGGCCCCGACCGCCGGGCCGTGATCGCACAGTGCTCGGCCTTGCTGTGCCGCAGCACATTGGTCAGCCCCTCGCGCAGCACGCTCGCCAGCACCGTGTCCACCCGCTCGGACAGGGGCCCGCAGTCGATGTCCGCGGTGGCCCGGATGCCCGCCGCGGCCAGCATGGACCGGGCCGTCTCCGCCTCCGCGGACAGCGACATCTTGCGGTAGCCGCTGGCCACCGCCCGCACGTCGGCGAGGGCCTGACGGGAGGTCTGGAGGATCTCGGCCAGCTCCTGCCGCGCCCGGTCGTTCTGCCGGGGCACCAGCCGGTGCACCAGCTCGCACTTGAGGGTGATGGTGGAGAGGCTGAGGCCGAGCAGGTCGTGCACGTCCCGCGAGAACCGCAGCCGCTCCTGCGCGACCGCCAGCCGGGCCAGCTCCGCGCGTGACCGGGAGACCTCGGCGACCAGCCCGGAGAGCCGGGAGAGGCCGAAGACCACCAGCCCGGTGATCGTGGTGGACACGGTGGTGTACGCGACCTTGTCCCAGCCGAACCCCACCTGGAACAGCAGCACATCGGTGATCACCAGGATTGCGGCGAACGTCGGCCAGGCCACCGCCGGAGCCAGCACCAGCAGCCCGGAGCCCGCCAGGAAGCCGGGCATGCCCAGCCACGCCTGCTCGAAGACGGCGAACGGCAGGAAGGTCAGCGTCGCCTGGAGCAGCAGCGTCCAGTGCCGGGCGGCGGCCAGCCGGGGCGCAAGACCGGGGAAGGAGTGCAGCAGTTGGATGCCCAGCAGCGCGGCCAGCACCGGCAGGATCTCCAGCATCCGCACCACCGCGCCCCCCGGGGGGAGCCCTTCGACCACATACGTCACGGCGACGGTGAAGTAGCCCAGCAGCACCACCACCGTGATCACCACGGCCAGGCGCGGCGCCAGGTCGTCGTGGTCGCGCGGCGGCTTTTCCCCGGCATCGTCGGGCAAGAGGCTCCCCTGCACTCGTCCTCCGGATGATCGGGCCGGATTGGGCGGCTTGCCCGAGAGTATCCGATCTTTTGCGGGGGAGGAGGGGGTGCGGAGAAGGCTCATGCTGTACACAGAGTTACGGGTTGTCACCGGGGATCACAGGAAGAATCACAGGAAAAGGGGAACGGGGTTCAGGTCGCGGTACGCCGTCGGCCGCCGCAGCCGCCCCAGGGCCACCGGGACGTCGTACAGCCTCCCGGGGGCGAACCGGGGCCAGTGCGGGCGCAGTCCGGGCACCAGCACCTTGGCCACGGGCAGCCCCACATCCGGCCGGGTCTGGTCCAGCACCAGCAGCTCCATCCCGCGCGCACGGACCGCCTCCCGTACGGCGGCCAGCGCGTCGCCGTCCGGGGGAGCGGCCATCCCGGGCGGCGGCGCCGCATCCGGATCGGGCGTCAGGTAGGGCTGGTTGGCGGTGGTCGCGGTGCGGAACCAGCGCAGCGCCTCCGGGTCGCCCGCGCCGTATCCGCCGCCGTCGGCGCGGGCCTCGACCACGGCGGGCAGCATCTGGTTCAGCTCGGCGAAGGCGTGGCACAGCGCGGTGTGCCGGTCGAAGTGGGCGCCGAAGCCCAGCGTGATGTCCTCGGCGGGCTTGTCGGTGCGGCGCGAGAGCGCGGCGACCACCGGGATGCCGAAGTCGGTGGTGAGGTCCAGCGCCCACACCTCGCGCCGCAGTCCGCCGTGGGCGCGGCGCAGTTCGGCCAGCCACGGGTCGTCGAAGGCGTCCAGGGGGAGCGCCGGCTGACGGGTGCGGTTGTACCACCACAGGGCGACCGCGTCCCGCTCCACCAGCTCCAGGAAGCCCCGTACGACGGCGTCGGCCAGGGTCGACCCGGCCGCCGCGCCGTTGGAGTCCGCCCGGCAGCAGCGCCGCCCCGGGGGCTGCGGGGCGCCGTAGTACAGCAGCGCGGTGGGCAGCAGCCGGTGCCGCTCGGCGGTGAGCGACCACACCGGCGTCCAGTCCAGCTCGGCGTCCTCGTCGAACGGGTCGGGGAGCCGGTGGCGCGGCGCCCCCTGGTCCGTGAACGGCCGCGCGAACTGCCGTGGGTCCACGAGCTGGACGGTGTCCGGATGCACCGCGTCCGCCGGATCCAGCGCGCGGTAGCGGGCGCGCTGGCGCGGCTCGTCGCCCTGGAAGTGGCCGCTGTAGTGCTCGAGTGCCTCGCACAGGGCGCTCGCCCGGGCCTGCTCGGCGGTCCGCCCCTTGCCGTGCGCGGCGGCCCCCAGCCCGGCGCGTACGGCGTCCAGCCCGCTCGGGGAGGTGGCGTACGCGGCGTACGAAGGGTGCCGGGCGTGGTAGCAGTTGAGGAAGGCCGGACCGCGCGGATCGCGGCGGATCTCGGTGACCAGCCCGGTGACGGGGTCCACCAGATGGCCGTAACGCTCCATGACGCGGCGTGGTGAGGCGTCGTCGGCGGCGGCCTCGGTGTCTACGTGGTCGTCACGGGGCTCGCGCGGCGACGGCAGGGCCAGCGGCGCCCGTATCCGCTCCGCGACCAGCGCCGGATTCCCGCACCCGGGGCACTGCGGGCGGCGGGCGAGCGGATGGCGGTCCACGGTGGCGGTGAGGCTGTCCAGGGTGCACAGCGCCTGCTGGCCCGGATGCCGGTGCCCGGCCAGCCACTTGGCGGCCTCCAGCGCGGCCAGCTGGAGCGCGGCCGCGCGGCTCGCGGGCAGTGAGGCGGGCGGCCGCGGCACCGG
>NZ_RIBZ01000707.1:0-7325 GCF_003721215.1 Streptomyces botrytidirepellens | reverse complement strand
CCGCACCGCGGCCGGACGCCGCGGTGGCGCCGCTTCCCACCTGCCGGACCCGGCCCCCGGGCCGGTCCGCGGGCCGACCGCGCGGCCTGTGGCGCAGGCTGGTGGGCAAGCGCTGAACCACGGCGGGGCGTGCCGCCCGGAGGCGGAGGCTCAGCCGCTCTCCGTGGGCTTCGGCGCCGGAGCCAGCGGGCGGAACAACCCCTCCTGCACCACGGACACAAGCAGGCGGCCCGAGCGGTCGTAGATCCGGCCGCGCGCCAGGCCCCGGCCGCCGGTCGCCACGGGCGACTCCTGGTCGTAGAGGAACCACTCATCGGTACGGAAGGGCCGGTGGAACCACATGGCGTGGTCCAGCGAGGCCATGTCGAAGCCCCGCGGGCCCCACAGCGGCTCGACGGGCACCCGCACCGCGTCCAGCAGCATCATGTCGCTCGCGTAGGTGAGCGCGCAGGTGTGGACGAGCGGGTCGTCCCCGAGCGGTCCGACCGCGCGCATCCACACCGCGCTGCGCGGTTCCGCTTCCCTCAGTTCCTCATCGGTCCAGCGCAGCCGCTCGACGTACCGGATGTCGAAGGGCTGGCGGCGCTCCATCCGCGCGAGCGACTCGGGGAGCGCACCCAAGTGCTCGCGGATCTCGTCGGAGAGCTTCGGAAGGCTCTCCGGCTCAGGTACCTCGGGCATCGGCAGCTGCTGTTCGATGCCCGGCTCCGGACGGTGGAAGGAGGCCGTCAAATTGAAGATCGTCCGACCCTGCTGGACGGCGACGACCCGGCGGGTGGTGAAGGAGCGCCCGTCCCGGACCCGCTCCACCTGGTACACGATGGGCACGCCCGGCCGCCCCGGGCGCAGGAAGTACGCGTGCAGCGAGTGCACCGGACGGTCCCCGTCGGTGGTGCGCCCGGCGGCCACCAGCGCCTGCCCCGCCACCTGCCCGCCGAACACCCTCTGGAGCGACTCGTCGGGGCTCAGCCCGCGGAAGATGTCCACCTCGATCCGTTCCAGGTCGAGCAGATCGACCAGACGTTCGGCGGGATTGGTCATCGGAGGTGCTCCTTCGCTGAGGGGGTTCGGGGGCCGGACGGTGGCCGAAGGGCTACAGCTGGCCCACGTCGGTGACCCGGACCACGGCCCGGCCCTCCTCGTCCGAGGCGGCCAGGTCGACCTCGGCCGAGATGCCCCAGTCGTGGTCGCCGTTCGGATCGTCGAAGGTCTGCCGCACCCGCCACAGCCCGTGCTCGGGCTGCTCCTCGATCTGGAGCAGCTTCGGACCGCGGGCCTGCGGGCCGGTGCCCAGCTCGTCGTACTCCTCCCAGTACGCGTCCAGCGCGTCTCCCCAGGCGTCCTCGTCCCAGCCGGACTCGGCATCCATCTCGCCCAGCTCCGCCGCCTTGTCGAGCGCGGCCAGCTCGACCCGGCGGAACATCGCGTTGCGCACCAGCACCCGGAAGGCGCGGGCGTTCGCGGTGACCGGCCGGACCTGGTCGGCACGCTCCTGCGCTTCCTCCGCGGACTCCTCCTCCGGATTGGCGAGCTGTTCCCACTCGTCCAAGAGGCTGGAGTCGACCTGCCGCACCATCTCGCCGAGCCAGGCGATGATGTCCTCGAAGTCGTCCGACTTCAGATCGTCCGGCACGGTGTGGTCCAGCGCCTTGTAGGCGCTGGCCAGGTAGCGCAGCACGATGCCCTCGGTCCGCGCCAGGTCGTAGAGCGCGGTGAACTCGGTGAAGGTCATGGCCCGCTCGTACATGTCGCGGATCACCGACTTCGGCGACAGCGGGTGGTCGCCGACCCAGGGGTGGCTCTTGCGGTAGAGCCCGTAGGCGTGGAAGAGCAGCTCCTCCAGCGGCTTGGGGTAGGTGACGTCCTGGAGCCGCTCCATGCGCTCCTCGTACTCGACCCCGTCCGCCTTCATCGCGGCGACCGCCTCGCCGCGCGCCTTGTTCTGCTGGGCCGCCAGGATCTGCCGCGGGTCGTCCAGCGTCGATTCCACCACCGAGACCATGTCCAGGGCGTAGGACGGCGACTCGGGGTCCAGCAGTTCGAAGGCGGCGAGCGCGAAGGTGGACAGCGGCTGGTTGAGCGCGAAGTCCTGCTGGAGGTCCACCGTCAGCCGGATGTGCCGCCCCTCCGCGTCGGGAGCCTCCAACTGCTCGACGATCCCGCCGTCCAGCAGCGAGCGGTAGATCGCGATCGCCCGTCGGATGTGCCGCAGCTGGTTCTTGCGCGGCTCGTGGTTGTCCTCGAGGAGGAGGCGCATCGCGCGGAACGCGTTGCCGGGGCGCGCGATGACCGACAGCAGCATCGTGTGGGTGACCCGGAACCGGGAGGTGAGCGGCTCGGGGTCGGAGGCGATGAGCTTTTCGAAGGTGTTCTGGCCCCAGTTGACGAAGCCCTCCGGGGCCTTCTTGCGGACCACCTTGCGGCGCTTCTTGGGGTCGTCCCCCGCCTTCGCGAGCGCCTTCTCGTTCTCGACGACGTGCTCGGGCGCCTGCGCCACCACGAACCCGGCGGTGTCGAACCCGGCGCGCCCGGCCCGGCCCGCGATCTGGTGGAACTCCCGCGCCCGCAGCGTCCGCACCCGCTGGCCGTCGTACTTCGTGAGCGCGGTGAACAGTACGGTCCGGATCGGTACGTTGACGCCCACCCCGAGCGTGTCCGTACCGCAGATGACCTTCAGCAGTCCGGCCTGGGCCAGCTTCTCCACCAGCCGCCGGTACTTCGGCAGCATCCCCGCGTGATGCACCCCGATGCCGTGCCGGACATAACGGGACAGGTTCCGGCCGAACTTGGTGGTGAAGCGGAAATTGCCGATCAGAGAGGCGATCTCGTCCTTCTCCGCCCGCGTGCACATGTTGATGCTCATCAGCGCCTGCGCCCGTTCGACCGCCGCGGCCTGGGTGAAGTGCACGATGTAGACGGGTGCTTGCCGGGTCTCCAGCAGCTCGGTGAGCGTCTCGGTGAGCGGCGTCGTGCGGTATTCGTAGCTCAGCGGCACCGGCCGGGTCGCCGACCGCACCACCGCGGTGGACCGCCCGGTGCGCCGGTTCAGGTCCTCCTCGAACCGCGTCACATCGCCGAGCGTCGCCGACATCAGGATGAACTGGGCCTGTGGCAGCTCCAGCAGCGGGATCTGCCACGCCCAGCCCCGGTCGGGCTCCGCATAGAAGTGGAACTCGTCCATCACGACCTGGCCGATGTCGGCGTCCTTGCCGTCCCGCAGGGCGATGGACGCCAGCACCTCGGCCGTACAGCAGATGACGGGCGCGTCCGCGTTGACCGACGCGTCCCCGGTGAGCATGCCGACGTTCTCGGTGCCGAAGAGCTTGCACAGCTCGAAGAACTTCTCCGAGACCAGGGCCTTGATCGGCGCGGTGTAGAAGGTGACCTCGTCCCGGGCCAGCGCGGCGAAGTGGGCGCCCGCGGCCACCAGGCTCTTTCCCGATCCGGTGGGCGTCGACAGAATGACGTTCGCCCCGGACACCACTTCGATCAGCGCCTCCTCCTGGGCGGGATAGAGCGAGATGCCCCGCTCCTCGACCCAGGTCGAGAACCTCTCGAAGAGAGTGTCGGGGTCGGCTTCGCTCGGCAGCTGATCGATAAGAGTCACGGACCTATACTGCCTGGTTTCCCCGGCGGGGCGGGAACCGGCTGTGCGGACGAAGATCGTCCGTGGCTAGGGTGTGGTGAGCCGATGCAACCAACTCCCGCACCGAAGCGGGCAAGAACAGGGGCGGGGTACGACCATGATGGGACCGGCGCATTCGCTGTCCGGAGCGGCAGCCTGGCTGGGAGTGGGTGCGGCGGCCGCCGCGGCCGGCCACGAGATGCCCTGGCCGGTACTCGTCGTCGGCGCGCTGATCTGCGCCGGAGCGGCGCTCGCCCCCGACCTCGACCACAAGGCGGCGACGATATCCCGCGCCTTCGGGCCGATCTCCCGGGTGCTGTGCGAAGTGATCGACAAGCTGTCGTACGCGGTCTACAAGTCGACCAGGAAACCGGGCGACCCCCGTCGCTCGGGTGGCCACCGCACCCTGACCCACACCTGGGTCTGGGCCGTCCTCATCGGCGCCGGATCCTCGGCACTCGCCGTGGTCGGCGGCCGCTGGGCGGTGCTCGGCATCCTCTTCGTCCACATGGTGCTCGCGGTCGAGGGTCTGCTGTGGCGGGCGGCGCGGGTCTCCAGCGACGTCCTGGTGTGGCTCCTCGGCGCCACCAGCGCCTGGATACTCGCCGACATCCTGAACAAGCCGGGCAACGGCGCGGACTGGCTGTTCACCGCGCCGGGCCAGGAATACCTCTGGCTGGGGCTGCCGATCATCCTCGGCGCCCTCGTCCACGACATCGGCGACGCGCTCACCGTCTCCGGCTGCCCGATCCTGTGGCCCATACCGATCGGCCGCAAGCGCTGGTACCCGATCGGCCCGCCGGAGGCCATGCGCTTCCGGGCGGGCAGCTGGGTCGAGCTGAAGGTGCTGATGCCCGTCTTCATGGTGCTCGGCGGAATCGGCGGGCTGGGTGCCCTCGGCTTCATCTGAGCCCCCGCCCCACGGCGGTCCCGGTCCTGGCGATGCCGGTGCCGGGAACCGCCGGGGCGCAGGCGCCCGGGGTGTCACTGGTGCCAGGAGCGCCACAGCGCCGCGTAGGCGCCGTCGGCAGCCACCAGCTCGTCGTGGCTGCCCAGCTCGCTGATCCGGCCCGCCTCGACCACGGCGATCACATCCGCGTCATGCGCGGTGTGCAGCCGGTGCGCGATGGCGACCACGGTCCGGCCGTTCAGCACTTGGGCCAGCGACCGTTCCAAATGGCGGGCCGCCCGCGGGTCCAGCAGCGAGGTGGCCTCGTCCAGCACCAGGGTGTGCGGGTCGGCGAGCACCAGCCGGGCCAGCGCGATCTGCTGCGCCTGCGCCGGGGTCAGCGCCAGTCCGCCCGAGCCGACCTCCGTGTCCAGGCCCTCCTTCAGCGCCCGCGCCCAGCCGTCCGCGTCCACCGCGGCGAGCGCGGCCCAGAGCTCGGCATCCTGCGCGGAGGTCCGGGCCAGCAGCAGATTGTCGCGCAGCGAGCCCACGAACACATGGTGCTCCTGGTTGACCAGGGCGACATGGGTGCGCACCTGCTCGGCGGGCATCCGCGCCAGCTCCGCGTCGCCCAGGGTCACCCGGCCGGTCCGCGGCCCGTAGATCCCGGCCAGCAGCCGACCCAGCGTGGACTTGCCCGCGCCGGACGGGCCCACCAGCGCCAGCCGCGTCCCCGGCGGCACCGTCATGGACACCTCGTGCAGCACATCGCTGCCCTCCCGGTAGCCGAACCGCACCTCGTCCGCCCGCACCTCACGGCCGACGGGCGCCACCCCGGCATCGGCCGGGCCCGGCTCGATCTCCCGCACCCCCACCAGCCGGGCCAGCGACACCTGCGCGACCTGGAGCTCGTCGTACCAGCGCAGGATCAGCCCGATCGGCTCGACCAGCATCTGCGACAGCAGCGCCCCCGTCGTCAGCTCGCCGACCGACATCCAGCCCCGCATCACACAGACGCCGCCGATCATCAGCACCGAGCCGGTGATCAGCGTGTAGCTCACGTTGATCACGGGGAAGAGCACCGAGCGCAGCCACAACGTGTATCGCTCCCACGCGGTCCATTGCCTGATCCGCAGCTCGGACTGGGCGATCCGCCGGTCGCCCAGCCGGTGGGCCTCGATGGTCCGGCCCGCGTCCACGCTCTCGGTCAGGGACGCGGACACCGCCGCGTACCCGGCCGCCTCCGAGCGATAGGCGCTGGGCGCCCGCTTGAAGTACCAGCGGCAGCCGATCACCAGCACCGGGAGCGCCACCAGCACCGCGAGACCCAGTGGCGGGGCCGTCACGGTCAGCGCGCCCAGCAGCAGGCCCGTCCAGACCACGCCGATGGAGAGCTGCGGGACCGCCTCGCGCATCGCGTTCGCCAGCCGGTCGATGTCGGTGGTGATCCGGGACAGCAGATCACCGGTCCCGGCCCGCTCCAGCACGCCCGGCGGCAGCCCCACCGACCGTACGAGGAAGTCCTCGCGCAGATCGGCCAGCATCTGTTCGCCCAGCACCGCACCGCGCAGCCGTACCATCCGTACGAACACGGTCTGCACCACGAGCGCCACCGCGAACAGTGCGACGGTGCGCTCGATATGGAGGTCGTCCTTGCCCTGCGACAGGTCCTCGACCACCCCGCCCAGCAGCTGGGGGCCGACCATCGAGGCGAGGACGGCGGTGGCGTTCACCGCCATCAGCACGCTGAAGGCCTTCCGGTGCCGCCGCAGCAGCTCGCGCACGTAGTCCCGCACGGTGGCGGCCGTGCCGACCGGCAGTGTCGTCGCCGACTCCGGTGCGGCCGGGTCGTAGACGGGTGGCGCCACGCCGATCATGCCGACTCCTCGATCTGTTCCTCGATGCGTTCCAGTTCCGTGAGCCCGCCGCGGCCGTCGTCCCGCTCCCCGCCGTTGTCCGGCTCCCGGGTGACCACCGCGCGATACGCGGGATCGGTGCGCAGCAGCTCGCGGTGGCTTCCCACTCCCGCCGCCACGCCGTCGTGCACGAACACCACCCGGTCGGCCTGGTCCAGCAGCAGCGGGCTGGAGGTGAACACAACCGTGGTCCGGTCCGTCCGGAGCCGCTTCAGCCCCTCCCCGATGCGTGCCTCGGTGTGCGAGTCCACGGCCGACGTCGGTTCGTCCAGCACCAGCACCTCCGGGTCGGTCACCAGCGAGCGGGCCAGCGCCAGCCGCTGCCGCTGGCCGCCCGACAGCGAGCGGCCGCGTTCGGTGATCCGGGCGCCCATCGGGTCGCCGTCGCCGGAGTCGGCCACCGAGGCCTGCTCCAGCGCCTCCAGCACATCACCGCACTGCGCCGCGTCCAGCGCCTCCTTCGGCGGCACCGCGCCCGACCGCGGCACATCCAGCAGCTCGGTGAGCGTGCCCGACAGCAATACCGGGTCCTTGTCCTGGACGAGTACCGCGGCGCGCGCGGTGGCCAGCGGCACCTCGTCCAGCGCGACCCCGCCCAGCAGCGCCGAGGGCGCCCCGCCGCCGTCCCCGGATTCCGCGTCGTCCTCGGTGGGGTGGCCGCCGAGCCGGTCCGCCATCCGCCCCGCCGCGTCCGGATCGCCGCACACCACCGCGGTCAGTTGCCCGCTCGGTGCCAGCATCCCGGTGGCCGGGTCGTACAGATCACCGGTCGGCGGCTTCGTGCCGAGCCCGGCGTCGAATCCGGCGTCGGGTCCAGCGCCGGTGCCGGAGCCCGGCCCGGCCGCCCGCGCGTCCTCGATCGCGGCCGAGGGGCGCCGCAGCGCCAGCACCCGGG
>NZ_RIBZ01000710.1:0-7290 GCF_003721215.1 Streptomyces botrytidirepellens | reverse complement strand
CGTCCGCGGCGACGGCTGGCTGCCGCAGGGCGACCCCCGGGACCGGCTCCCCGCGCAGATCGCCCGGCTGCGCGCGCTGCGCGAGGCGGCGGGCGTCGAGGAGCCCGCCGAGATCGGCGCCATCGCCGAGCCCCTGTACGTGGGCGACCCGCCCTGGCGCGTGGGGCGGCGCACGCTCACCGG
This sequence comes from Streptomyces botrytidirepellens, assembly GCF_003721215.1. NCBI lineage: Bacteria > Bacillati > Actinomycetota > Actinomycetes > Kitasatosporales > Streptomycetaceae > Streptomyces > Streptomyces botrytidirepellens. The sequence goes on along the minus strand of NZ_RIBZ01000710.1, from coordinate 7,107 downwards.
CAAGCCGGAGCAGCTGGCCGCGTCCCTGCGCGCGTACGCGGCCATGGGCGTGGACCAGATCCAGGTGCGGTTCCGCAGCCGGAGCCGCACCGAACTGACCGATCAGATGGCGGCCTTCGCGGCCGACGTCGCCCCGCACCTGAACGCCTGAGGAGGCCATCATGGGCAAGCTGGACGGACGCGTCGTGATCGTCACGGGTGCGGCGCGCGGGCAGGGCGAGCAGGAGGCGCGGCTGTTCGCCGCCGAGGGCGCGAAGGTGGTGCTCGCGGACGTCCTGGACGACCAGGGCGCGGCGGTCGCCAAGGAGCTGGGCGCGGAGTCCGCCGCCTACGTCCACCTCGACGTGAGCCGCGAGGACGACTGGGCGGCCGCCGTGGCGTTCGCGAAAGACGCCTTCGGCGCGGTGAACGGGCTGGTCAACAACGCGGGCATCCTCCGCTTCAACGAGCTGACCAGTACCCCGCTGGAGGAGTACCTGTCCGTGGTCCAGGTCAACCAGGTCGGCGCGTTCCTCGGCATGCGCGCGGTCGCGCCCGAGCTGGCGGCGGCGGGCGGCGGCACGATCGTCAACACCGCCTCGTACGTGGCGCTCTCCGGCATGGCCCTGCTGACCTCGTACGCGGCCACCAAGGCGGCCATCGTCGGGATGACCCGGGTGGCCGCGATGGAGCTGGCGGGCAAGGGGATACGGGTCAACGCGATGTGCCCCGGCGCGGTCGACACCCCCATGAGCAACCCCGCCCGGCTCGACCCGGCGGCGGACGCGGCGGACGTGACCGAGGCGTCGGAGGCGGTGGACGGCCTCTACCGCAAGCTGGTCCCGATGGGCCGCATCGGCCGCCCCGAGGAGGTCGCCCGCCTGGCGCTGTTCCTCACCTCCGACGACTCCTCGTACATCACCGGCCAGCCGGTCGTCGTCGACGGCGGCTGGCTGAGCGGCGTCTCGGTGTTCTGAGGGCTGTCCTGGGCCTTGACGGTCCACCCTCCCGGTGCCATGGTCGGACTCCAATCTGACGGTACGTCAGATTATTGAAACCGGAGGCGGTGACCCCCTTGGAATTCGGACTGTTCGTACAGGGATACGTGCCGGAGCGCCGACGCCGCGCCGACCCCGAGGCCGAGCACCACGCCCTCATCGAGGAGACCGAGTACGTCATCCAGGCCGACCGGTCCGGCTTCAAATACGCCTGGGCCTCCGAGCACCACTTCCTGGAGGAGTACTCCCACCTCTCCGCGAACGACGTCTTCCTCGGCTACCTCGCCCACGCCACCGAGCGCATCCACCTCGGATCCGGCATCTTCAACCCCCTCCCGCAGGTCAACCACCCCGTCAAGGTGGCCGAGAAGGTGGCGATGCTCGACCACCTCTCCGGCGGCCGGTTCGAGTTCGGCTCGGGGCGCGGGGCGGGCAGCCACGAGATCCTGGGGTTCATCCCGGGCGTCACCGACATGAACCACACCAAGGAGATCTGGGAAGAGACCATCGGCGAGTTCGCCAAGATGTGGCTCAGGGACGAGTACCCGGGCTTCCAGGGCAAGCACTGGTCGCTCCCGCCCCGCAAGGTGCTGCCCAAGCCGTACGGCACCGGCCACCCGGCCATGTGGTACGCGGCCGGTTCCCCGTCCTCGTACGCGATGGCGGGCCGCAAGGGCCTGGGCGTCCTCGGCTTCTCCATCCAGAAGGTGTCCGACATGGAGTGGGTCCTCGACTCCTACAAGAACGCCGTCAAGGACGCCGACCCGGTCGGCGGCTTCGTCAACGACAACGTCATGGTGACGTCGACCGCGATCTGCGCCGAGACCCACGCCAAGGCGGTCGAGATCGCGCTCAGTGGTGGCCTCAACTACCTCCAGTCGCTGCTGTTCCGCTACCACGACACCTTCCCCCGCCCGGACGGCATCCCGGAGTGGCCCGAACTCCTCCCCGACTACACCGAGGAGATCATCGAGCTGCTCATCGCCGAGGAGCTGATGATCTGCGGCGACCCGGACGAGGTGTTCCGGCAGTGCAAGCGGTGGGAACAGGCCGGGGCCGACCAGCTCTCCTTCGGGCTGCCGATCGGCATCGGCTACGAGGACACCATGAACACCATCAAGCTCATCGGCGAACACGTCATCCCGAAGATCGACACCGACCCGGTGCACCGCACGACCCGCTTCCGCCAGGCATAAGGCCGCAGCCGCCAGAAGGGACCCCACCCGTGCTCGACCACCTCATCAAGGGCGCGACCGTCGTGGACGGCACGGGCGCGCCCTCCTACGTCGCCGACGTCGGCCTGCGCGACGGACGGATCGCCGCCGTGGCCGAGCCGGGCACCCTGGGCGAGCAGGCCCGTTCCACCGAGGACGCCACCGGGCTCGTCCTCGGGCCCGGCTTCGTCGACCCGCACACCCACTACGACGCCCAGCTCTTCTGGGACCCGTACGCCACCCCCTCCATGAACCACGGCGTCACCACCGTCGCGGGCGGCAACTGCGGCTTCACCCTCGCCCCGCTCAACCCCGAGCGCCCCGGCGACGCCGACTACACCCGGCGGATGATGAGCCGCGTCGAGGGCATGTCCCTGGTCGCCCTGGAGGAGGGCGCGCCCTGGAACTGGCACAGCTTCGGCGAATACCTCGACGCCCTGGAGGGGCGGATCGCCGTCAACGCGGGCTTCATGGTGGGGCACTGCGCGCTGCGCCGCCACGTCATGGGCCCCGACGCGACCGGCGGACAGCCCACCCCCGACCAGCTGGACCAGATGCTGCGGCTCCTCCACGAGGCCATGGACGCGGGCGCCTGGGGGCTGTCCACCACGCAGTCCTCCACCCACGCCGACGGCGACGGCCGGCCCGTCGCCTCCCGGCACGCGCGGCCCGACGAACTCCTCGCCCTGTCCCGGGCCGTCGGCGACCACGAGGGCACCCAGATCGAGGCCATCGTGGCGGGCTGCCTCGACCGGTTCGCGGACGAGGAGATCGACCTGCTGGTCGAGATGAGCGCCGCCGCCGGACGCCCCCTCAACTGGAACGTCCTCACCATCGACGCCGCCGTCCCCGAGCGCGTCCCGCGCCAGCTCCAGGCGAGCGAGCGCGCCCGCAAGGCGGGCGGCCGCATCGTCGCCCTCACCATGCCCATCCTGACCCCCATGAACATGTCGCTCGGCACGTTCTGCGCGCTCAACCTCATCCCGGGCTGGGGCGACATCCTCGGCCTGCCCATCCCCGAGCGCATCGCCAGGCTCCGCGACCCGGCCGTGCGGGAGGAGATGCTGCGCCGCGCGAAGAGCCCCGAGGCCGGGGTCTTCCGGCGGCTCGCCGACTTCGAGCGGTACGTCATCGGCGACACGTACAGCGAGGCCAACGCCGGGCTCACCGGCCGCGTCGTCCGCGACATCGCCGCCGAGCGCGGCCAGGACGCGTTCCACACCCTGGTGGAGATCTGCGCCGCCGACGAGATGCGCACCGTCCTGTGGCCCATGCCGACCGACAACGACCCGGCCAGCTGGGAGCTGCGGCGGCAGACCTGGGAGCACGAGGACGTCATGCTCGGCGGCTCCGACGCGGGCGCCCACCTGGACCGCATGTGCGGCGCCCCGTACACCACGCGCTTCATCGGCGACTGCCTGCGCGGCCGCAAGCTGGTCCCGCTGGAGCGCGCCGTCCGCATGCTCACCGACGACCCGGCCCGGCTGCTCGGACTCCGCGGCCGCGGCCGCGTCGCCGAGGGCTACCACGCCGACCTCGTCCTCTTCGACCCCGACCGCATCGACGCGGGCCGGGCCCGCCTCGTCCACGACCTCCCCGGCGACAGCCCCCGCCTGGACTCCCGGGCGACGGGCATGGTGAGCGTCCGCGTCGGCGGCGTCGAAACCATCCGCGACGACGAGATCACCGGCGCGATCCCGGGCACGGTCCTGCGCTCGGGCCGGGACACGCGCAGCGTGTCGACGCGGGGCTGAGCCGGTGCGGCGCGCCGCGCTGGTCACGGGCGCCTCGCGCGGCATCGGACTGGCGGTGGCGAAGGCGCTGGCGGCGGACGGGGTGGCGGTGTGCGTGACGGCCCGCGACCCCGCGGCCCTGTCCTCCGCCGTACGCGAGCTGGGCCCGCACGCCCTCACCTGCCCGGGCGACGCAGCGGACGCGTCGCACGTCGAGGAGGCCGTGGCACGTACGGTCGCCGCCTTCGGCCGCCTCGACATCCTCGTCAACAACGCCGCGACGAACGCCCCGCTCGGCCCCCTGATCGACGCCGACCCGCTCGCCTGGCGCAGGGCCTTCACCCTCAACGTGGAGGCCCCGCTGCGCCTGACCCAGGCCGCCTGGCGCGCCTGGATGCGCGACCACGGCGGCGCGGTCGTCAACATCTGCACCGAGGGCACCCACGGCGTGGGCCCCGGCGTCGGCGCCTACGGCGCCAGCAAGACCGCCCTCCTCCGCCTCACCCGCCAGCTCGCCGCCGAACTGGCCCCGGGCGTCCGCGTCAACGCGGTCTCCCCGGGCCTCATCCGCACCGAGATGGCCCGCTTCGTCTGGGAACCCGACGAACCCTCCATCGCCGCCACCCTCCCCCTGGCCCGCATCGGCGAACCGGAGGACGTGGCCCGCGCCGTCCGCTGGCTGGTCTCCGACGAGGCGTCCTGGATCACCGGCACCGACCTGGTGGTCGACGGCGGCCGCCGCGTCCGCGCGGCATTCCCCGGAGGAACGCAGCCCCGGTGATGGTCTCATTGGGCTAATCAGATGGTTCATCACATAAAAGTGCGAATGGAGGTGGAAAAGAGTTCACGACACATAACGCTTTCCGGGAGATTTCCCGGTTCACGTCCAAAGGAGTACTGCATGCGTCCTCACAGCAGGGCCGCATCGCCGCGGGTGCGATGCTCATGGCGGCCCACACGGCTGGCGCTAGGCGGCCTCACGACCCTGACCGCCGTCTCGCTGGCAGGCGTCCTGGGTGCCCTGCCCGCCGCGGCGCAAGGTCTCGAAGCGGAAGCGCTGCCTGCTTCGACCATCATGTCCACGGACCGGGCCGTCTCCTTGGATCCCATGGACCCCGACCCCGTCGTTGACCCCGCCGCCGACCCCGGCAGGCCCGGTAAGCCGAAGCCGCCGCGGCCGGGAGCCAACGGGTGCTTCGAGATCGACACCGTTCGTCAGGAAGCCGGCGGCGGTGGGGCTTTCTACGCGGCCGTCAGCTTCGGAGTCCCCTACGTCGGAGACGAGTCCGCCCCTGGCGGGGACATCGACTGGGACGACCTCTCCGACGAGTCGGGAGCGGTACCCGTGGGCGCCTGCGGTATCTCCATCGACGCCGGCCCCGGCGGCCCCCCGGGCAGCACCATTTTCATCGACGTCATCACCACGTCGGGGACCGTGCACGGCATCACCTGCAACCGCACGGGTTCGGTGATCACGTCCTGCGGCACCTGGGTTCAGCGCGCGACCCCGACGCCCGGGGACACGCTGACGCCGTAAGTCGTGCTCGCACTCCCGACATCAGTGACGCGGGGCAGCCGGTCCGGCTGCCCCGCGTCGCGCTGGTGGACGGCGGCCGGGCTACCAGATGATGGCGTCCTCGAACGTCGGCTGCCAGTACGTGACCTTGAGGGAGTCGTCGACGTAGACGCCCTTGGCGGGCAGCGACGGGTGGGCGGCCGACGGGACGTCCTCGTCGGCGGTGCGGCCCTGGAAGTAGACGGTGAGGGACTTCTCGGTGTGGCCGTTCGAACCGCTGCCGTCGGTGGCCGACAGGTTCACGGAGGCGTAGCCGGACGCGCCCGGAGCGAGCGTGACGACGGCCTGCGGCTTCGAGGCCTCGATGACCGGCGGCACCGACTGGGCCTCGCCGAACTGGACGGCCGGGTAGTGGTACAGGTTGCAGGGGACGCTGCCGGTGTTGGTGACCGTCAGCAGCATGTGGTTCACCGGGCGGCTCAGGGGAGCCGCGACCGTCTTGGTGTTGGAACCCTGGCAGGTGACGGCGGCCTTGGCCTTCGCCGCCCCCGCGGCCCGCGCGCCCTCGGCGTGGGCGCTCGCCCCGTTGCTGTACGCGGTCAGAGAGAGCGCGGCGACCGCGACGGTCGCCGCGGCGGTCAGGACACGGGTGCGCGGGTTCCGGTTGTGCGACATGTGGGGGAGTCCTCTCGGTGGTGCGGTCGGTGTGGTGCTTGGATGACCGGAGCTTGTGGGGTGATCCGTCCCAACCGCCAGGAATGCCGGGCAGTTTGGGACACTGGAACGCGAAAACGGGCTTTGACCAGGGGGAACGTAAGGGGCTTGGGACGCGGGAATGGGACGCGCCGGGCCGTACAGGGATGGGGAGGAACGGGTGTCAGGGGCATCAGGGGCGACCGGGACCGCCGCGGAGGCGTTCGCGGAGCTGCTGCGGGGACTCAAGGAACGCTCGGGGCTGAGCTACGGGGCGCTCGCCAAGCGATTACACATGAGCACGTCCACGCTGCACCGCTACTGCAACGGCAGCGCGGTGCCGCCCGACTACGCACCGGCCGAGCGGCTCGCCCGGGTGTGCCGGGCGACCCCCGAGGAACTGGTCGAGCTGCACCGGCGGTGGATCCTGGCGGACGCGGCGCGGGGCCGTAAGGCAGCGGGGCCCGAGGAACCGGCACCCGCAGCCGGACCCGCTGAACCTGCCGAACCTGCCGAACCTGCCGGACCCGCCGGACCCGCTGACCCGGAGCCTGCCGCTGAACAGGCGCCCGTCGCAGAACCCGCCGAACCGGCGCGTGCCGCCGGACCCGCCGAGCCCGGTGGGAGCGATGAACCGGTCGTCGGCGACACCGCCCCGCCCGCACCCGTGCGGACGCCCGGTCGGCGCCGCACCGCACTGATCGCCTCCGTCGCGACGGCCGCCGTGCTGGGATCCCTCGTGCTCGCCGCGAATCTGCCGTCCTCCGGGGACGACGGCGAGGACCGGTGGGCCGGCGATGTCACCGTCCCGACCACCGCACCCGCCACCACCGTCCGGGCCGACGAAAAGCCCCCGTCCGCGTCGGCCTCCCCTTCCCCGTCCCGGAGCCGGAGCGCGAAGACCGGCGAACCCTCCGCCCCGGCGCGGGAGCCCGCCGCCCGCGGCGGTGCGGACGCCCGCGGCGGCGCGGACG
>NZ_RIBZ01000705.1:0-7276 GCF_003721215.1 Streptomyces botrytidirepellens | reverse complement strand
GGTGTGCCGCCCGGCCCGAGCGGCACACCCCCGACCAGCGCGCCGAGCTGCGCCGGGCCGCGGCCCCGCCCCGGCCGTCCGGCACGGTGGTGCCCGACCTGCCGATGCTGGAGCGGGACGAGGAGCGCGAGCGGCTGGCCCGGCTGCTGGCCCGCGGCCGCTCCGTACGGGTCACCGGGCCCTCCGGCGCCGGGCGCAGCGTGCTGCTGGAGGCCGTCGCCGCGGACTGCGAACGCCTGGCGCCCGACGGCGTCGTACGGCTCTCCGGCTACCGCCGCACCCCCACCGACCTGCTGTACGACCTCTATGCCGCCGTCTACCGCGCCCCGCTGTACCGGCCCGAGCGGGCCGAACTGCTGGAGGCGGTGCAGGAGATCGGCGCGGTCGTCGTCCTGGACGACATCGAGTTCGGCGGCACCGCGCTCGACGAGTTCCTCGACGCGACGCCGGAATGCGCCTTCCTGATCTCCGCCACGCCGGACGTCGCGGCCCCGTCCGCCGATGCGCACCTCGAAGAGGTCTTCCTCTCCGGGCTGAGCCGCACCGCCGGTCTGGAACTGCTGGAACGGGCCCTGCGGCGCCCGCTGGAGGAGGACGAGGCGAGCTGGGCGGCGGACCTGTGGTTCGAGTCGGAGGGGCTGCCGCTGCGGTTCGTCCAGGCGGGTGCGTTGCTGCGGCAGCGCGAGGCGGCGGTGGCGGATGCCGCCGCCGAGGCCATCGCCGACGCCGAGCCGCGGGACGCGATGCCGCTGCCCTCGCTCACCTCGGCCGCGGCCCCGGCCACGCTGCTCGCCACGGGGCTCGGCGAGGCGGCCCGCGGCGCCCTGCGGTTCGCGGTCGCGCTCGGCGGCGAATGCCCGCACCAGGCGCATCTGCCCGCCCTCACCGAGGACCACCCGCACGCCGACGCCGCCCTCGGCGAACTGCTCGCCCACGGCCTCGTCACCACCGTCGGCCCGCACTACCGGCTGGCGGCCGGGGTGGCGGCCCAGCTCGCGGCGGACGGGTACGCGGGCGACGCGGCCGAGTCCGCCGGGCGGGCGCACACCGTGGCCCAGCACTACACCTGGTGGGCCGGTCACCCCTCGGTGGCCCCCGAGCGCGTCGCCGTCGAGGCGGACGCGATACTCGCCGCGATGGCCGCCCTGGTCGCCGACCGGGAGACCGGTCACGCCGACGCCGCCGTGGATCTCGCCCGGGCCGCCGCCCCCGCCTTCGCCGCGGCGCTGCACTGGGGCGCCTGGGAACGCGCCGTGCGGCACGGCCAGGAGGCGGCGCGGCTGGCCGGACAGGTCGCCGACGAGGCGTACTTCCACCACGAGCTGGGCGTCCTCGCCCTGTGCACCGGCAACCTCGACCGGGCCCGCGCCGAACTGGAGGCGTCCATCGGGCTGCGCGGCGCCCTCGCCGACAAGCGCGGCACGGTGGCGGGCCGCCGGGCGCTGGCGCTGGTGAGCGACCGTAAGGGCGCGGCGATGGCCAACGCGTTCGGGCCGGGCGTCGTACGGCCGCGTACGGAGGAGCCGGAGCCGACGCCGGATCCCGTTCCGGGGGAGAACGCGACCACGACCATCACCCCGGTGGTGGCCGAGACGACGAAGATACCCCCGGTGACCCAGGTGACCCCGGTGGCCCCGGTGGCCGCCACGGCGGCGCTGCCGACGCCGCCCCCCGCCAAGCGCGGCCCGAAGGTTCTGCGCGGGCTCGCGCTGACCGGAGCCCGGCGCAAGCTGGCCGCCGCGGGGGCGGGGGCGCTGCTGGTGGCCGTCCTCGGCACCGTGGTGACCCTCGGCGCCCTCGGCGACGACGACGGCAAGGGCTCGCCCGACCGGGTCAAGCCGCGGGAGTCGGCCTCGCAGCAGGACGACGACAAGGACCTGACGGCCGACGAGCCGTCGGACACCCCCAGCCAGGGAACGCCCCAGCCGGGGCTGAGCAACGTGCCGTTGTCGTCGCCGTCCTCGGGGCCGACGAGCAGCGGGTCCCCGAGCGGGTCGACGGGGCCGACCGGTCCGTCGACGAGCGGTGGCCCGTCGCAGCCGCCGAGCCCGACGGCGCCGTCGTCGCAGCCGACGACGAACGAGCCCACGCACGAGCCGACGAACACGCCGACGACCCGGCCCACGTCCCCCACGACGTCCCCGACCCGCCCCCCGACGAACACGCCGACGACGGCGCCCACGTCCCCCACGAACACCGCGTCGAACACCGCCGGCGGCCCACCCCCGGGCAACGGGACGTCCACGCCGCCATCGACGGCCACGACGGCCTAGGCAAAGCCCCCACCCCGCCCCTCCCCGAAACCGGTGGCTCCGCCCCCGGCCCCCGCTCAGGGCTCCGCCCCGAACCCCGCGCCCCTGGGGCTGCGCCCGGAGCCGACGAGGGGACCGGCCTCGGGCTGCGCCCCGGAGCCCACGAGGGGACCGCCCTCGGGGCGTGCACGGGTTGGGCCGCACGCTCGGGCCAAATTGGCGTTCCGCCCCTGCCCCTTCTCGGGACTCCGCCCCGGATCCTGTCCGGGGGTGTGCCCCGGACTCTGCGCGGGGCTCCGCCCCGAATCCCGCATGGAGCTGTGTCCCGCAGCCCGCGGGCGGCTGCTCTTGGGGTGTGCCCGGGTTGTGCCCGGGGCTCGGGCGTCATAGGTGCTCCGTCCCCGCTCCCACCAGGGCTCTGCCCCGAACCCCGCAGGGGGTTGTGCCCCGAAGCCTGCGGGCGACTGTCCAGGGGCTGCGCTCGGGGAGCGCCCCGGGCTCGGGCCTCATCGGGTGCTCCGCCCCAGAGCCTGCACCGGTGGTGTGCCCCGGACTCTGCGCGGGGCTCCGCCCCGAGCCCCGCAGGGGGCTGTGTCCCGGAGCCTGCGGCCGGCTGCCATCGGGGTGCGCAGGGTTACGCCCGGGCTCGGGAGTCATCGGCGCCCGCAGGCGACTGCCCTGGGACTGTGTGCGGGCTGCGCCCGGGGCTGTGCTCTCACTGGTGCTCCGCCCGGCGCCCACCGGACTTCACCCCGGACCCTGCACGGCGTTGTGTCCGGGGCCCGCACAGAGTTGTGCTTCGGAGCCCCGGGCTGGGGACAACGGCGGAGTCCCGCCCCGCCGGGGCTCCGTCGTTGGCCCTGTCCTCACGCGCCCCCGGCGGGCTGGGGGCCGGCCCGTCCGGCGTTTGGGGCAGCGCGGACAGCGCCCGGAGGACGTGGGGGCCGGGGCTTGCCCCGGTTCGGGAAGGGGCGGGGTGGGGGAGCAGGCGCCGGAAACCGGCCGGAGGGCGCGGGGCCCGGGTGGCCGGAATGGGTGGGTCCGGGGTCAGAAGAGGCGGAGCTTGTCGTCCTCGATGCCGCGCAGCGCGTCGTAGTCCAGGACGGCGCACCCGATGCCGCGGTCGGTGGCGAGCACCCGCGCCTGCGGCTTGATCTCCTGGGCCGCGAACACGCCCTTCACCGGCGCCAGGTGCGGATCCCGGTTGAGCAGTTCGAGATAGCGCGTGAGCTGCTCGACGCCGTCGATCTCGCCCCGCCGCTTGATCTCGACGGCCACCGTCGTACCGTCCGCGTCACGGCAGAGAATGTCCACGGGACCAATGGCAGTGGGGTATTCACGCCGAATAAGCGTCCAGCCATCGCCCAGTGTCTCGATACGATCGGCGAGCAGCTCCTGAAGATGGGCCTCGACGCCGTCCTTGATCAACCCGGGGTCGACACCGAGTTCGTGCGAGGAATCATGGAGAACGTCCTCCATGGTGATGATGAGCTTCTCGCCCGCTTTGTTCACGACCGTCCACACATTGTCATCGCCTTCCTTCAGCGTGCACGGCGGAGACATCCAGTTGAGGGGTTTGTAGGCCCTGTCGTCCGCGTGAATGGACACACTGCCGTCGGCCTTGACGAGGATCAGGCGGGGTGCCGAGGGAAGGTGGGCGGTGAGGCGGCCGGCGTAGTCCACGGAGCACCGGGCGATGACGAGACGCATGGTCGGCAACGCTACTCGACCACGGAGGCTCCACGCGATTCGTCCGCCGATGGACCCGTTCAGCATTGGCTGGTTGTGTGCCCATTCTGGTGGTGCGGGCACAGGGGCCGGAATACCTTTGAAGCGGGCGGTCGCCGGACGGGTACGCTGCGTCGCCGTCCGCCCATCCCCATCCCTGAGACCCCGCATCCGGGGTCGCGAGAGGAGAACCCATGTCGCTCGACGTCTCACCGGCCCTTCTCGAACAGGCCGAGCGAGGCGAGGTCGACGAAGCCGCATTCGTCGACTGCGTCCGGAACTCCCTACCGTACGCATGGGAGATGATCAGCTCTCTGGTGGCCCAGCTGAAGGTCGACGGCGGGGAGTTCGCCGACAACCAGACGCCGCCGCCGGACGAGCAGGCCCGCGGACAGCTGCTCCGCGCGCTGGCGAGTGACGCGATACGTGGCGCGCTCCAGCGTCACTTCGGTGTGCGGCTGGCCTTCCAGAACTGCCATCGGGTGGCGGTCTTCCCGCTCGACGCGTCGGCCGACGACCGCCTGGCCCGCTTCACCTCGGTCCGGGGCCAGCTGCTGAACCAGTCGCCCGAGCTGCGCGACTGCTGACGCGATGTCGCTGCCGCTCCACCAGGGGGAGGTGTGTCAGAGCAGGAGCGGCAGCACTTCACCACCGAGACGGCGTACGTTCTGCTCGGTGGCAGCCAGATCGCCCGACCCCTCCACCATCAGCGCGAAGCGCGTGATGCCGGTGCGCTCGGCGGTGGCCGCCAGCCGGTCGGCGCACAGCCGGGGCGGGCCCACCGGATGCAGGTCGCACAGCAGCTCCGCGTAGCCGGCCGGGTCGCGCATGCGGCGCTCCCGGCCGTCGACCGTGACATGGGCGCCCAGGCCCTGGCGTAACCAGCCCGGCATCGCCTTGGTCAGGGTCTCCGTCGCCGCGGGGCGCGCGTCCTCGATCTGCACCACCCCGGCCGATACGTGCTCCGCGGCCACCGCCGCGACCTCGTCGGGGGAACGGCCCGCGGCCAGCGCGGACTTCTTCCACAGCCCGACCGCCTCGGCCTTCTCCTCGTCCCCGCAGTGCATGCCGAGCAGCATGGGCAGCCCGCGCTCGGCGGCCAGCTGCACGCTGCCGGGCGAGGTGCACGCCATGATCACGGGCGGGGTGCCGGTCGTGCCCGGGTCGTCCGGGCGCGGTACGACGGGGACCTCGCGGAAGGCGAACCGCTCGCCGTCCGCCCCGACCCGGGGCTCCCGCAGCCAGCGCAGCAGCAGGTCGAGCGCCTCGGGGAAGCCGTGCTCGTACGCCCCCAGCCCGGTGCCGAAGACCTCCAGGTCCACCCAGGGTCCGCCGCGGCCGACACCGAGGGTGAACCGGCCGCCGGAGCTGAGATGGAGCAGTGCCGCTTGCTCACCCAGTGCGACGGGGTGTGCCGTTGGAAGTACGCTCACCGCAGTACCGACGCCTATGCGCCGGGTACGTCCCAGCAGCAGGGCGGCGAGGGTGACGGCGGACGGGCAGACGCCGTACGGCACGAAGTGGTGCTCGGCGAGCCAGACCGCGTCCAGCCCGGCGTCCTCGGCGAGTTCGGCCGAGCGGACCGCCCGGTGCAGCGCCTCCTCCTGTCCTTGGCCGGGAAATTGAGCGGCCAGAATGAAAGCCCCCACACGCATCGCCATCTGCCTCCTTGTCGCGGCTCCATCGCCGACGCGGGCATCCCCTACTGGCATTAACGTCTGACACGTGCCAAGGGCACGGCCTGGCAAGTATTTTTCATGATGATCTGAGGGTGGCTGTGGACGACGACTTACCAGGTGCGTGACCGTTACGCGTACGCTGGTCACAGTCAGTAGCTCCCAGCCCTGTCGAGGTGCCCCGTGTCTCCACGCCGAAACCGCCCCCGAGGTGGCGAGAAGCCCGTCGACCGCCTGGGCACGGACCGTTACGGGCTGGAGCGCACCGAGACCTGGCAGGGGGAGGAGTGGGTGGTGCGGCTGGTGGGCGGCGGGGGCTCAGGCAAGCACTACCGCTGCCCCGGATGCGACCAGGAGATCCCTCCCGGGGTGCCCCATGTGGTGGCCTGGCAGCAGCACATGGGCGTGGACGACCGCCGCCACTGGCACAAGGCCTGCTGGAACGCGCGAGACCGCCGGAGCGCCAAGCTCCAGCGGTCCCGTAACGCCCCGCGGTACTGAGCCCGCGGGTTCCGAGCGCGGGCGTTACACGTCGCGCTTCTCCAGCAGGACGTACGCCGCGACGAGGGCCGCCGCGGTGATGCCCCCCAGCACGCCCAGCTGCGACCAGCCGGAGCCCACCGAGTCGTCGATCTGGAAGAGCGCGGCCAGCGCGAAGGGCGAGGAGTACTTCTGCATCGTCACGCCCAGATCCGCCAGGCTGGGCGACATCATCAGGAACGCCGGGAGGATCGACGGGAGCAGCACCACACCCAGCATCGTGGTGATCGCACCGGCCGAGTGCCGCAGCATGCTGCCGACGGCGAGCGAGAGCAGCCCGAGCAGGGAGACGTAGAGCCCCACGCCGACGGTCGCGCCGATCAGCTGGTCGTTGCTCGGGTCCATGACCTCCGGACCGCTGTGCATCCCGGAGCTGATGAACGTCACGAGGGCGAGCGAGAGGGTGGTGGTGACGAACGCGAGCGTGAAGAAGACCAGCGCCTTGGCGGTCAGCACGCGGGAGCGGGCCGGGGAGGCGGTGAAGGTGGTGCGGATCATGCCGGTGCCGTACTCGGACGAGATCACCAGCACCCCGAGGGTGACGACGCACAGCTGGCCGAGCAGGGCGCCGAAGAACCCGGGGAGGGTGGTGGGGGCGCTGGTGTAGTCGCTGTCGTTGGTGCTCGCCGACGTCAGGAACCCGATCCCGACGACCAGCGCGGCCATGACGCTCAGCGTCCAGATCGTCGAGCGCACCGACTTGATCTTGGTCCACTCGGAGGCGATGGCGTTCCCGAGGTGGGTGCGCTGGATCGGGATCGGCGAGGTGTAGGTGCCCACGGCGGCGTACGGCTGCGCGGGCGCGCCGGGCGGCGGCGACACGTACCCGGGCGGGATGTGCGGCGCCTGGTGCTGGGGCGCCTGCGGCTGCCCTTGCTGCTGCGGTTGCTGGGGTGCGTATGCCTGCGGCGGTGCCTGGGGCGGAGTCTGCGGCGGGACGGGCGCCTGGCCCTGCTGCTGGTACGGCGTCGTCATCGGGCGTCCTCGTTGTCGCTCTTGGTCAGGTCGGCGGGTGCGGAGGCCGGCGGGCGAGCCGGGGCGGCGGGCGGCTGGACCGGGGGAGCGGCCGGGGGCTGCGCG
>NZ_RIBZ01000704.1:0-7265 GCF_003721215.1 Streptomyces botrytidirepellens | reverse complement strand
GGGCAGCGGCGGTGGGCTGGGCAGCCGCGGGCTTGGCGTCCGCGGGCTTCGCGGCCGGGACCCCGTCCGCGGGCTTGGCCGGGGCCGGGGCCTTCGCGGCGGGAGCCGGGGCAGCGCCTCCGGTCACTCCCTGTGGTGGCGTGGCCACCGCGGAACCGGTGTCCTGGCCCGGCTTGTAGTCGGCGAAGAAGTCCCACCAGGCTCGGTCGACCGAGTTCGGGTCCTGGAGGTACTGCTGGTAGATCTCGTCGACGAGCCACTCATTGGGGCCGAAGGCAGCGGCAGGGCTACTTCCCTGCCCGTCCTGCTCGTCGGTCGAGACGCTCGAGGTGTTGGGGGACTGTGGCGACACGGCGGTAACCGCCCTCTTCCGCTTCACAAGGTGGTGGACAGCGGGAATAAAGGCTACGCCTCTTGACCCCTTACGTGCAGGCCGCACTGGTCATCGTCGTCTAAGTCACACTCATCGGCGGGTTTCAGCGCATGGCGTGGCGGGAAACACACGTGGTTCCGCTGTAACCGTCCAGCATGTGGGAACGCAAAAGTGCACCCACACCGCTCAGATGTGCGCTTCCAACACCGACTTTACGTCAATTTTGATCTCTGGACGTCCCCCGGAAGGGTGACTTTGATTCGGCAGCCCCGAGGGGATTCAGCCACTCCGATGCGTCCGCCGTGCAGATCAACCGCCCAGCGCGCGATGGCCAGCCCCAGACCGGTCCCGCCGTCGCTGCCCTGACCGGGCCGCGGACGGGCGCCCGGCGCCGGACCCTGCGGGTTCGGCGAGAGGCTGCCCCGGTTGAAGCGTTCGAACACCCGGTGCCGCTCCGCCTCCGGGATGCCCGGGCCCTCGTCCTGCACCTCCAGCTCCAGGCTCCCGGGCTCCTCACCGCACCGCGCCCGCACGCTGACCCGGCCGTGCGCCGGGCTGTGCTTCATCGCGTTGTCGATCAGGTTGGCCATGACCTGGTGCAGCCGCTCGGCGTCCGCGTACGCGGTCAGCTCCGGCGGCGAGACGTCGAGGTCGAGGTGGACGTCCTTACGGGTGTGCTTGCCCGAGCCCGCGTCGGCGCCCTTGGCCATGCTGGCCTCCTTGAGGATCCCGGCCAGATACGGCCAGACCTCGAAGGTGCGCGCGTGCAGCGGCACCACGCCGTTGTCCAGCCGCGACAGGTCCAGCAGCTGCTCGACCAGCCGCCCCAGCCGCTCGGTCTGGCGCAGCGCGACCCGCATCGTCTCCGGGTCCGCCTCCGAGACCCCGTCCACGACGTTCTCCAGCACCGCGCGCAGCGCCGCGATCGGCGTGCGCAGCTCGTGCGAGACGTTGGCGACCAGCTCCTTGCGGTGGGTGTCCACCGCCTCCAGGTCGGCCGCCATCCGATTGAACGAACTGGCCAGGTCGCCGAACTCGTCCCGGCGCTGGGCCGCCCGCACCCGCTGGGTGTAGTCGCCGTGCGCCATCGCCTTGGTGACCAGGGTCATCTCGTCCAGCGGGGCGGTCAGCCCGTGCGCCACGAACTGGGTGATCAGCAGCGAGGCGATGATCGAGAAGACCGTGATCACGCGCAGCTCGGTGTCCGAGTGCATGGCCGCGAACACCAGCAGGGTCGTGATGATGACCGACCCGATGACCAGCGCGCCCAGCGCCGCCTTGACCGAGCGGTACGGGTCGAACGGCCGCAGGGCCTCCCAGATCCGGCTCCACGTGCTGCGGATCCGCTCGCTCCTGGACAGGCTCCGGACCCGCCGGACGTGCCGGCCCAGAGCCCACGGAGTCCCGGGAGGCTTCCTCATGCCGCGGGCGTCTCCAGGGCGTAGCCGACGCCGTGCACCGTACGGATCCGTTCCGCGCCGATCTTGCGGCGCAGCGCCTTGATGTGGCTGTCCACGGTCCTGGTGCCGGAGGCGTCCGCCCAGTCCCACACCTCGGCCAGCAGCTGCTCCCGCGAGAGCACCGCGCGCGGGCTGTTCGCCAGACAGACCAGCAGGTCGAACTCGGTCGGCGTCAGGTGGACGTCCGAGCCGCGTACCCGCACCCGGCGCTGGGCGTGGTCGATCTCCAGCTCGCCCAGCCGCAGAATCCCGCTGCGCGGGGTGTTCGCGGCCAGCGCCGCCCGTTCGACCCGGCGCAGCAGCACGTGCACCCGGGCCGCCACCTCGCGCATCGAGAACGGCTTGGTCATGTAGTCGTCGGCGCCGACCCCGAGCCCGACCAGCATGTCGGTCTCGTCGTCCCGGGCGGTCAGCATCAGGACCGGCACCGGCCGCCGCGCCTGCACCCGGCGGCAGACCTCCAGGCCGTCGAAGCCCGGCAGCATCACGTCGAGGACGAGCAGATCGGGCTGCCACGCCTCGGCCGTGTCCACGGCCGCCGGACCGTCCGCGGCCGTCTGTACCTGAAATCCTTCGGCCCGCAAGCGGGCCGCGATGGCGTCCACTATGGTCGGGTCATCCTCGACGACGAGGATCCGGCGTTGTGCGCCCGGGGTGGTCGTGGCGCCCCCGTTGTGGCCGTTGTGCATTTGCTCCATACGCCCGCCCCTGCGTCGTTCCCATGAATCCGCGGCCGCCTACGGTCACACGTGTGCCGAAACCCACGTCTTCCGCGCCTGGTCATGAACCGGCCACTTTTCGTAGGCAAGCAAGCGTAAGGGCAGCCTACGCGGCTCGGCTACGCGCCTCGAATCCCGAGATGCACCACGTCGGGCACACCCCGGGCAACGGCGATCTCTTCCGTACGCACCCCCGTGAACCCGGCATTCCGGAGAGCCTGCTCGAACGCGGGCGACGGCTGGGCCGACCAGACGGCCAGCACTCCGCCGGGGGTGAGACGGGCCGCGCAGGCGGCGAGCCCGGCGGGGGAGTACAGCCCGCCGTTGTCCTCGGTGACGGTCCAGTCGGGTCCGTTGTCGATGTCCAGACACAGCGCGTCGTAGGGCTCCGCGCCCTCTCCGGCGTCGCTCAGATGGGCGACCAGATCGGCGTGGACGATCTCCGCGCGCGGATCGGCGAGCGCCTCGCCGGACACCGCCGCAAGCGGCCCGTCCCGATGCCAGTCGATCACCGCCGCCTCCCGCTCGACCACAGCGATCCGCCCCCACCGCGGCTCGGACACCGCCTCGACCAGCGAAAACCCGACACCCAGGCCGCCGATCAGCAGCGCGGGGGAGGGGCGGTCGTCCGGCAGCGCGCCGAGCGCGGCGCGGATCAGCAGGCGCTCGGAGCGGCCGTCGGAGGTGTCCATGAGGAAGCACCCGTTGGCGATGATCTCGAAGACGGCCCCGTCGCCGCGGCCGCCGTTCCCGCCGCCCTCTCCTCGCCGCCGCAGAACCACCTCGCCGTACGGGCCCTCCCGGTGGTCGACGGTGACCGGCCGGTCGTCGGCGATGTCGTACGGCGACTGCATGGGGCGGGTCCTCCCGGGCTTCCTCGGCCTCTTCGCGTGAGCTGACGGTCTCATCCTCGCGCCGCGGCGACCCGCCGGTCCAACCGATAGATGGGACGGCAGATGTGGCGGCCTTCACATCGCGGGACCGGTGAGATGACTCACGGGCCGGTGGTTGTTGAGCGTTCTGCGCGGATATACGCCGCGTACGCGCGCGACGAGGGAAGGGGGCCCGTGGTGACGGCATCGGTGGAACGGCCCGGCGTGCCCCGCGTCCCGGCCCGCCGCCCCCGCACCCCCGGGTGGACCTTGCTCCGGAAGGTGCCCACCGGGGTGCCGTTCTCCCTCTCCTACTCCCTGATCCTCCTCGGCACCGGCCTCTACGCCCACCTCGGCGACCCCCGCACCGTCCACGACCTGCTCACCGTCTCCAGCACCGATGTCGCCAACCTGTCCCAGCGGCCGCTGCTGACCCTGCTGGCCAGCGCGCTGTGGGTGGTCGGCGGCATCACCTCGCCGTACCTCGTCGTCTTCCTCCTCGTGCTCGGCGCGCTGGAGCGCCGCGTCGGCGGACTCCGCACGGCCGGGGTGTTCCTGCTCGGCCACGTCCTCGCCACGCTGCTCACCGAGATCCCGGTCGCCGCGTCCGTCGCCGTCGGCCACCTCCCCGACAGCTCGCTGCGCCGCCTTGACTACGGCGTCAGCTACGGCCTGATCGCCTGCGCCGGAGCCCTCGCCGGACTGCTCCCGCCCCGGCCGCGCTGGGCGCTGACCGGCGGGGTCGGCGCGGCGCTGATCGCCGGAAGCCTGATGCACTTCGACCCCCTCACCGACTGGGGCCACGCCCTCGCCCTCCTGATCGGCGTCGCCTGCTGGTGCTACGTCCGCCGGGTCGCTCAGCGGCGCGGCGCCGGACCCTCCGGGCGGGCGCCCCGCACCGCGTAGACGCCTGCGCCGACGGTGAACAACACGCCCGTCACCCACCACGCCGCCCGCTCGGGGCCCGGCTGCACCGACCAGGCCCAGACCGCGCGCCAGCCACCCGGATCGCGTCCCGCCGTCAGGTAGATCGCGCTGGTGTGCGCCAGCACCGGCAGCCAACTCAGTCGCGCGCCGATCAGGGCGGCGGCGAGGGCCGTCACCCCCGTCGCGGCCATGGTGTTGCGGACCATCGCCGGTACCCCGAACTGCTCCGGGTGGCCCCGCACCCCCGCTGCGAGCAGTGCCGCCGCCAGCGCCGTGAGCAGCAGCAGCTGGCAGAGGCGACGGGGCCACCAGGGGCGTACGGCGGTGCGGTCCAGCTCCTCGGAGTGGGTGTACAGGCTCGCCCCGATCGCTGCCGAGGCGAACAGCGGAGCGAGGACAACGACCGGCAGCCGCGCCTGCGCGCCGAACTCGGGTTGGGACTTCAGCCAGTCGGCGCACCAAGCGCTCACCGCGGCGGCCGCGGCCAGGGCGGCGGCGATCAGCGGCAGGGCCCGCGACCGCGCGTACAACAGCACGCTCATGGGGCCGTCACCCGTTCGAGGCGGCAGGAGCGCGCCGCGGCCAGGTAGTCGCCGAGCCAGCGGGTGCGCTCCTGTTCGGGCATGGTCCGCAGCCTGGTGAGGGTGCGGGTGTAGAGCGGTGGGGGCGGCCCGAAGACCGGGTCGTCCCACCCTGGCATCGGCGCCAGCCAGTCGACGACGGCCGTGCTGATGTCGTCGGACCGGGAGTGGGCCTCGGGGTCCGGGCAGGAGGTGGGAGCCGCCGCGTCCGCGGCCGCGTTGTGCGCGAACAGCTCCGGCTCGGTGATCCGGTTGCGGCGGAAGTAGGTGTCCCAACCGGACACCCGCGCGTCGGTCTTGCGGGCCGCCCAGGTCTCGTTCTCGACGACGCGAACGGGCGCGTTCGGTACGCCCCGCAGCTTCGCCGACAGGCCCGCCAGCGCCGCCGACGCGCCGGGCAGCATGCGGGCGTGTACCCGCGACGCGCACACCTGGGGCGTTCCGTCGTCGCACACGAGCGCGGCAGCGGCCGGGTCGGGCCGCCACGGGCCCTCGGTACCCAGCTGCATCAGCAGCGCCGCGGCGGTGGCGGCAGCGGCGAGCGGTACGAGCGCGACGACACGGCGGCGGGCGGCGTACGCCAGCAGGGCCGCCCCCGCCAGCCCGGCCGTCCACATCATGGAGACCGGGGCGCACCACCACAGCGGGCGGTCCGTGAAGAAGGATTCATCGAGCACGGGGGACAGCCAGGTGACAGCGGATTCGGAGTACCCAGGCAGGCCCAGGGCGAGATACGTGCTCACGGCCACCAGAGGCGGAGCGAGTCGCCACGGGACGACGCGGCCCGCGAGGAAGCCGAGTACCCCGAGGGCACCGAGTGCCGTCGCGTCCGCCGCGATCAGGGACACCCATGGACGGCCGTAGCTCGCGTACCGCCAGGTCGCGACCAGGCAGACGGCCGCAGTGAGCAGATACCCGGCGACCGGCCACAGGACGGTAGGCGCGGCGGCGAGCAGGGCCCGGCGCAGGGGCGTACGCGGCATGGTGGCGAGCAGGTCCGCGGTCCCCCGCCGCCGCTCCCGCCCGCCCTGCCAGCACGCGGCGGCGGCCGCCAGCGGACCGCCGAGCAGTAACCCGGCCGTTCGCAGGTGGTCGGTGGTGGAGACCCAGGCGATGAGCCAGCGGTCCGCCTTGTCGGCCATGGCGAACAGCAGTGTGACCAGCACGGTCGCGCCCACGACCGGCCCGAACCAGCGGGTGAGTTCGGCCCGTAGCGGCCCGCGGAAGGGGCGCTGCCTCCGCGGGCCCGGCCGCGGGGCGTTTCGCGCGGTGCGGTCCGGGCCTTCGGGGGCCCGGACCGGTCTGTCCGCCCCGGCCTCCGGGGCCGCCGACCCCCGTACGGCGGACGTCTCCTGCTGCTTCCGGCCGGTCATCGGGACACCTCCGTGCCCGCCACCGTTCCGGCAGCGGCCCCGGCGCGGTGACGTCGCAGGACCGTGGCGTAGCCGCGTTCGATGGGGTTGTCGCCGATGTCCTCCGCTTCCGCCGCCTCGCCCAGCTCCGCCAGCGAGGCGGGGGTGCCCCGGTAGGCCACCCGGCCGGACTCCATCAGCGTCACCTCCGTGCACGCCGCGGCGACGTCCTCCACCAGGTGGGTGGAGACGATGACCGTGGAGGTGGTGCCCAGCTCCCGCAACAGGGCCCGGAAGTCCACCCGCTGCTCGGGGTCGAGCCCGGCCGTGGGCTCGTCGAGCAGCAGCACGTCCGGTGCGTTGACGATGGCCTGGGCGATGCCGACGCGCCGCACCATGCCGCCGGACAGACGTCGCACCTTGGTGTCGATGCGGTCGGCGAGTCCGACCCGGGCGACGGCCCGCTCCACCGCGGCCGCGGCGTCCGCGCCGGACATCTCCTTCAGCCAGGCCACGTATCCGACGAACTCGCGCACCGTGAAGCCCGGGTAGAACCCGAACTCCTGCGGCAGATAGCCGAGCCGGCGCCGTACGGCGGTGCGGCCCGCGTGTCCGGCCACGTCGTGGCCGAGCAGCTCCACCCGGCCCGCGGTCGGCGCGGCGACGGTCGCCAGCACGCGGATCAGGGAGGTCTTGCCCGCGCCATTGGGGCCGAGCAGGCCGTGCACCCCGGTGGCGAAGTCGAGGTCGACGGCGTCGAGGGCGGTGGTCCGGCGGTGCCGGACCGTCAGCCCGTCGACGGACACGGTGGTCGTCATATGCGCTCCAGACGGTCGAAGGAGGTGCGGCGCAGCACCAGCAGTCCCGCGCATCCGGCCGCGGCGGCGGCCCAGCAGCCCTGCGCGGCGGGGCCGGACAGGACGGTGGCGAGGGACCCGGCCAGGGCGTCGGTGGGCAGGAGGCGGGGCGCACCGCCGGGCG